>JAMOVZ010000075.1 GCA_027061865.1 Desulfobacterales bacterium | reverse complement strand
GAGCGGATAACGGGCGTCTTCATCTCTCTCGGCGTCTTCATATATTCAGGTATAGGCGCCCTGTGTGTCCTGTTGGGTGCTGTATATCTTGACTACAAGGCCTTGTCCAAGATTTTGCCGGCTGACCAGATCATGGCCCGCTCCCATGGAATACTGGGAGTGGAAATAGGGGTTGGCCTCACTGTGATGGCCGTAATGATATGCATTTACAACAACCTGGCCTCTGAAGGCAAATACGACGAGGGACTTTAGAAGTATGGAGCAACTCTTCTCAATCTTAGTTTCAAAGTACAACTATTGGGCCTCAGTCGTGTTGATGATGATAGGCCTTTACGCCATGATCCAAAAAAAGAACCTCATCAAAAAACTTGTGGGCATGAATATTTTGCAAACTGCAGTGATACTGTTTTATGTATCCGTTGGGTATAAATTTGGAGCCACAATACCTATTGTTCACCATCCTCACAATGGCAACCACTTTGCAGTACACGCTTCCGAATATATAAACCCGCTGCCGCATGTACTCATGCTGACCGCTATTGTGGTCTCTGTATCTACTTTTGGAGTGGCCTTGGCGCTGGCTGTAAAGATTTACAAAGAATATAGAACGCTGGACGAAGACGAAGTCCTAACTCGCATCAGGGAGTCATGATCCAACACTGTCCTGCTCTATTGGTAGTGGTGCCCCTCATCTCCGCTTTGCTGGTGGCAGCTTGTGGCTGGTTTGCCAAAAGGGCATGCTTTCCTATAGCCGTTGCCGGTCTTGGTACATCAGCCTATTGTTGTGCCCGGATTTTCACCAAGGTTATTCTAACCGGCCCCTTGTCTTACCATTTAGGTGGATGGCCTCCCCCTTGGGGCATTGCCTACCAGATAGATGGCCTCAACGGCATCGTTCTGGTTGCTGTCTCTGCTATTGCCTTCCTGAATTTGGTGGCCACCGGCAAAGAAGTGGGCGAGGCATTCCCTGACAGGAGCTTTGCCTTCTATTCCCTCTACCTCCTGTTTGTAACAGGGCTTTTGGGAATAGTGGTCACGGGAGACCTTTTCAACCTTTACGTTCTCATTGAGATTACGGCCATAACCGGCTATGCCCTGATCGCCATGGGTGATAAAAGGCGCGCGCCGATAGCAAGCCTCCACTACCTCTTCATGGGCACTGTTGGAGCATCATTTTATTTGCTGGGCGTAGGCTTTATCTACACAAAAACAGGATCCCTCAATATGGCTGATGTTAGCAGCCTCTTGCCCCCCCTCTATAATTCCAAGGCTATATTGATTGCATTCCTGCTCTGCATGGTTGGAGCTATGATAAAGATGGGCCTCTTTCCTGTGCATGTCTGGCTCCCAAACGCATATACCTATGCCCCCGGGCCGGTTGGCAGCCTGATGGCCCCCTTGGCAACCAAGGTTATGGTCTATGTTATGGTCAGGCTGGTAATTACTGTATTTACCACAAAGTATGCATTCGGCGTCTTGCAGCTCTCCCAATTTTTGGTTTGGCTTGGCAGCTTGGCCATATTCGCGGGGGCCTTTTTTGCCCTGTCACAAAGAAACCTCAGGAGGATGTTGACCTACATAATTGTCTCTGAAATAGGCTATATGATCGGTGGGGTCTGGTTGGGAAACAAGACGGCCATGGCAGGGGCCATTTTGCATCTGGTAAATGATACCCTTATGACCTTTTGCGTATTCCTTGCCGCAGTGGCCATTGGCAACAGACTTGGATCTTTGGAAATCAGCAATCTCAAAGAACTCTTTAGCAAAATGCCTTTTACCATGGCTGGCCTCGTGGCAGGGGCGTTAAGTATTATAGGGGTTCCGCCCACCTGCGGCTTCTTCAGCAAATGGTATCTCATCTCAGGGGCCCTTGAGGCGGGCAATTACGTATTTGTTGTGGCCTTGCTTTTCAGCAGCTTGGTCAGCGTTATTCTATTTTTCCGGGTCTTTGAGGTGTCCCTTTTTGGTGAGGGCTCCCATGGAGAGCATGGATCCCACGGCACAGTTGAAATTGAAGAGGCCTCCATTTCAATTGTAATTCCACTACTAATTGTCGCTGTTAGCCTGGTCATATTGGGCGTATCTAGCGGCTATATTGTCAGCAGGGTTATAATGCCTGTGATCTCAGGGAGCTTCATGTAGCGTATGGATCAGATTGTGTCCATAAGGCCTTTGTTGGCAGTGATTGTCTCTATCTCAGCCGTGCCTTTTATAGTGTTAAGCGCCTCCAGGCCTAACCTTCGAGAGGCCTGGACCTTTCTTGCGGCTGGGGCAAAATTCCTGATCGTGCTCTCTATGCTCCCCCACATCCTCAAGGGAGGGCAATACGTCTATACCCTGGTGGAAGTATTACCAGGGGCCCCGCTCCAATTGCGGGTGGATGCCATGGGAATGCTTTTCGCCCTGGTATCGTCTTCGCTTTGGATTGTGACCTCGGCTTACTCAATCGGTTACATGAGAGGGCTTGATGAGCACAGTCAAACAAGGTACTTTTGTTTCTTCGCTGTAGCACTTTCCTCCACTATTGGTGTGGCCTTTTCCGCGAATCTCCTTACCTTGTACCTGTTTTACGAAATGCTCTCGCTGGCTACCTACCCATTGGTGACCCATCACCAGGATTCTGAGGCCAAGAGATCGGGTAGGAAATACTTAACTTACATCCTTGGGACATCTATTGGGCTGGTGTTGCCCGCCATGTTGTATGTCTACCATATATGCGGTAATTTAAACTTTGAGTCACTGGGGATATTGGGGGGCAAGGCGCCTCCTGCGGTAGTCTCGGTTCTTTTGCTTATGTTTGTCTTTGGATTTGCCAAGGCAGCGCTGATGCCTTTGCACGCCTGGCTGCCCGCTGCAATGGTTGCCCCCACACCAGTGAGCGCCTTACTCCATGCCGTGGCCGTGGTCAAGGTAGGGGTTTTCAGTATAGCCAAGGTCCTCCTTTTTACATTTGGAATCAAGGAACTTTCAACCTTGAATATCGTGCCGATTGTCACCTACTTAGCCTGTTTCACCATCGTGGTGGGCTCTCTTATTGCTTTATCCCAAGATAATTTAAAAAGGCTCTTGGCTTATTCCACCATATCCCAATTATCTTACATTATTTTGGGCGTGACACTCCTTTCCCCCAAGGGATTGACAGGGGGCCTCATTCACATACCCATGCATGCATTCGGAAAAATCACCCTGTTCTTTTGCGCCGGGGCCATATTTGTGGCGACCGGGAAAAAGAATATCAGCGAAATGTACGGAATTGGCCGAAAGATGCCTGTCACCATGACTGCCTTCTTTATCGGATCTTTGAGCATCATCGGCCTGCCCCCATGTGGTGGGTTCATCAGTAAATGGAACCTGCTTTTGGGTTCCCTTCAGTCTCACCAGCTTACAGCCTTGGTGGTTCTGCTAACCAGTTCTTTGCTCAATGCTGCCTATTTCATGCCTGTTGTTTACAAGGCATTTTTTGCAAAAGGTGTCA
>JAMOVZ010000074.1 GCA_027061865.1 Desulfobacterales bacterium | reverse complement strand
GCTACGTGGGCTTGGAACCAAAAATGGAGCGGGAAACGGGATTCGAACCCGCGACCCTCAGCTTGGAAGGCTGACGCTCTAGCCAACTGAGCTATTCCCGCAACTCTATCCGACTTTCCATGCCTATGCTCATCCTTCGGCACCGGCATTCTCGGAACCAAAGACCACACTATCCAGAAAAACAGAATGGTGGAGAGGGGAGGATTCGAACCTCCGAAGGCTGAGCCGGCAGATTTACAGTCTGCTCCCTTTGACCACTCGGGAACCTCTCCACACAAAACTTTTCCCTTCTCTTACCTGGTCAGGAAGTGGAGCCAGCGAAGGGACTCGAACCCCCGACCCACTGATTACAAATCAGTTGCTCTACCAACTGAGCTACGCTGGCATAAGCCACTTCTATGAATTCAGTATAAATGAATCTCCCTTAAAATCAAGGACAAACAAAGTTTATTATCACATTTCAGGAATCAATGTCAAGAATCAAACCCTTTTCGTGAAGATTTTTTTGATTCAAGGAGGGATATTCAAAAGGCCGTTGCTGACTTTTAGTTTATTCTACCAATTAATCTATAAAATGCAAATTTTTTATACCACAGCCACGTTGGCCTGCTTGGGCCATTTAAGGCTTGCACCGCTATCTGCTTTGTGCTAGTAAAGGTGGGACATACTATGAGGGCAAACTAAAATCAAGCTTGCTGGAGGGAGGTATTTTCTATGATGGCTTTAGCTGGAGGAATCGCTGCAATAATTCTAGGAATCATAGGGTTAGTGATTTGGTGGGCAGATTTCCTGGAAATCTTGAAGGGGACCGTGCCGTTCATGTTCGTTATGGGGGGGGCTTTGGCTGCTTATCTGGGATATGAAGAAATCAAGGACAAAAAAGCCGCCGAAAGCCTTGAAGACTCCACCACTGACCTGAAGCAGGAAGTGGACAGCTTGAAAAAGGAGCTGGAGGAACTGAAAAAGGAAAAAGAGAAGCAGGCCGAATCCAAAGAGGAAGAAAAGAAGACAGGAAAAGAAAGCCAGAGCAAAAAATAATTCAGGCTCTTCCAGGCCAGCCAGGATATTAATAGATATCAATAATTGGCCCCTATCCCGCGGGAAGCCCCCTTTGGGATAGGGGCCATTATTTTGGGCGCGCATCTAGGGGCTGGTCATTATCTCCAGGGCATTAAAAAAGTAGCTAATCTCAAAGCGGGCACTTTCTTCTGAATCAGAGCCGTGTACCACATTTCTTTCGATGTCTGTGGCATATTCGTACCTAATTGTCCCCGGCTTGGCTTCCTTGTAATTGGTGGCCCCCATCAGTTCTCGATACCTGTTAATCACATCTTCCGCTTCAAGGACCATGACAATGCAGGGCCCCGATGACATAAAATCCGTAAGGCTTTCAAAAAAAGGTTTTCCTTCGTGGACCCGATAGAACCCTTTCGCCTGTTCCTTGGTCATTTTTATCATTTTCATGGCCACAATCTTGAAGCCTTCCTTCTCAATTTTTGAAAGAACCGCACCCACAAGGTTTCTGGAAACCCCATCAGGTTTGATTATAGCAAGCGTCCTCTGTGTCATGATCTTTGCCTCCTGCTTGTTTTTCTAGAAAACAATCCTCTCAACATACAAGCCATTTTGGCTCCCATTTTCAGTCAAATGCTTAACTCCGCGGCCCGATATATCCTGGCAGATCCCTAATCAACTCATCTAGTTCGTTTCTCCTCTCAGCCAGGAACCTTAACATTGCCGAAGATTTTATCTTCAGGGCAGATTCATCCATACGCAGGATATCAGCCGCTGGAATCAGCATCTCGTGCCTGAAAAGATACAGAATAATTGCGTCATCAGCATCTGGAGCTATTTCAAATTCCTTTCCAAGGTAATCTAGCCAATAGCCGAACTCTCTGGGGTGCTCCAGATGTTCTACAGGGAGGTCAAGCTCATAGCTGAGGGCCTCCATTGTGCCGGGTATAATGCCCGAACCAGCCAGATAATCCATTACGTGGCTTATCTGGTGAACCAGCACACTTTCTGGCACATCCTCAGAAATGGCTATATAAATATTGTCAGGGTCTGTCAGCTCTGTCTTGTGGACATTGACCACCACGCTTCCAGGCCCCCTCTTTTCCTTAACTGAAGCCTCATCCTTAATTGAACTCAGGCCCTGATATTGGTCAAGGTCTATAAATCGTATTCCCACCTCTCTTCCGGTTAGCTTTTTTATGTCCAGAGAACCGATCAGCTCTGAAGAGCGGCCATAGGATACCCGGGGGAGTGAAGTTATCTTCCTGCTCTCTTCTTCTGGAAAACGGCTCATCTCATGGAGCAAAAGCTCTCTTTCCCTGCCCAGGTGACACTTCTTGAATTTTTTCCCGCTTCCACAAGGGCACGTGTCATTTCTCCCTATCTTCATCGCCTTTCCTGCCTTACCAACGGCAAAAGGCCCCGGAAGGACCGGTTGATCCTCCCCGGGGCCTTTATATTATTAGTCATCTAGGACCCTTCGGCGCCCTGAGCCGCTTGTTGCTCAAGGTATTTCTGCTTTACGGTGGTTGCAAACAAGACCACAGGCCTGTACATGAGGTGTGCCCATTTTGCAAATGGAACTTCGAGCACCAGCATTGGAACGGCCACTGCTATGTGGATTGCATAAAGCACATACGTGGTAAGGGGCCAATCCAGCAGCCGTGTAAAGTGAACTAATATGCCCGTGATAGTAACCAATTGGAGCAATATCAAAAACATCCAATCAGTCCCGTGGGAGTTTTTGTAAGGGGCCTTTGTTTTCTTGATCCTCCCTATCATGGCATAGGTTGTGGCATATAAGAGGGCACAGGTACCATAATAGCCCAGCAGCCGCCAAGGGTGGAAAAGAGGATAAATAACATCACGCTGAAACATCAAGGGCTCCCAGGAAAGGCCAATCACATGTATGCCACCAGCAAGGAATATCACCACCATCATGAATATGGAGCTGTAGCCGGTCATCAAGAGGAGGTGAATCACCCATTGCATCCTGTCTGTGCACTCTCCAAATCTCTTCTGCGTCAGGAAGTGGATGACAAAGGTCTTAAATTCCTTGATGTACATATTGAGGGGGATCTTTGATTTCAAGTCACCCATTACAAAACTGAAACAGCGCCACGTATTGGTGAGCAAAAAAAACGTCAAGATAGAGGCCATAACAAGGTCTGCAATCTCCAGTGCAGGAGCGGGCCACACAGAATTGAGGTGGGCATGCTCCATATTTGGATTGTCCGCATGGAATATCCACATGGCCAGCCCTATCAGGACTCCCAGCAGGACTACGGAGACCACCTCAAAGGCCTTGGAGGTATAAAACTTCCTTGAAAATCCTGTCCAGTCATAAAGGGAGGTCAGGTACCGGCGCATTACCATCATGGTCTCACCCGGATCTGCTCCCCTAGGGCACCTGTCGGAGCAATCTCCGCAATAATAGCAGAGCCACGGCTCCGCACTGGTAAGTATCCTGT
>JAMOVZ010000073.1 GCA_027061865.1 Desulfobacterales bacterium | reverse complement strand
TTGGAAATTTTGGAAAAGAATGGTTTCGGGGTATCATTAGATGCCATTAAACAAGGGCTTAGACATGCTCACTGGCCAGGGAGGCTTCAGGTCTTTTCTGAAAATCCGCTTCTGATCCTCGATGGTGCTCATAATCCTCCCGCCATGAAGGCGTTGGTGGAAAGTATCAAAACCGGGTTTCAATATCATCGTTTGATCGTTGTGCTCGGAGTGATGAAAGACAAGGACATGGCCGCCATGGTAAAGCGGATTGCACCTATAGCCACTCATATGATTTATACAAGGCCTGCCTATTCAAGGGCCGCGGATCCGGAGAGCCTTTATGAAAGGGGCATGGAGTTGAATGCCTCTGGAAAGATAATAACTCCGCTTGGTGAAGCCATCAAGAGGGCAAAGGCCATGGCGGGAAAAGAGGATCTAATACTGATTTGCGGCTCTCTTTTTACAGTGGGAGAGGCCTTGAGCATTTTAGACCCCAAGCGCTATCGGCCAGAAGATATGTAGGAGAGAAGAGATCAGGCCTCCATTTAAAAAGACCGCCGTGTGGCTGAGGATACTTATCCTGGTGGCGCTTTGCTGTCCCATTTCCGTGCAAACCTTGGCAGGCCCTTTATCAAAAGATCGTTTTGACCAAGATGCACAAGCACCTTGGGAGATCAGCGCCAAAAGGCTTTCCTTTGATGGTAACACCCAGACATACAGTGCCGAAGGCAATGTGGTGATCAGAAAGGGGGAGCAGGTGCTCCGTGCCGCCAATGCCACGTATTGCAAGGAGACCGGCGTCGCCAGGGTATGGGGAGGCTTCAGCTTTGAAAGCAATGGCGATCTGTTAAGTGGGGAGGAGGGGGTTTTTGATCTCCATAGCACTACGGGAAGGGTGGTAAAGGGGAGGCTTTTTCTGAAGGAAAACCACTTCCGCATAAGTGGCGGGGTCATGGAGAAACTTTCCGAAGACACCTATCTCATCAGGGATTGCACAATAACCACATGCGAGGGCTGCCCTCCTGATTGGTCTATTACATGCGCAGAACTCCGGGTAACCATCGAGGGCTACGGCAGGGCTAAACATACTGCCTTCAGGATAAGGAATTTTCCTGTCCTATATGTGCCCTATTTCGTATTCCCTGCCAAGACCAAGCGCCAGACCGGTCTCCTGCCACCCCGCATCGGCTATTCGGACAGAAACGGCCTGGATCTAGAAATCCCCTTCTTCTGGGCCATCTCAAGGAACACTGATGCGACGTTTTATCAGAGGCTCCTCACCAAGCGTGGGTACATGCAAGGCCTGGAGTTTCGATATGCAGCCCCCAATGACTCTGGCGGGGATTTCCTCTTCGACTTCCTCTCTGACAGACGGGAAGAAAAGGACCTAAAAGACCGAGATGAGCTTGACATCAGCCCATATCCTCGGACCAATACAACGCGCTATTGGTTCAGGGCCAGGATGGATCAGGGGCTTTGGTGGGGGCTGAGGTTGTTTGGGGATTTTGACTATGTAAGCGACCAGGATTATTTGCGGGAATTTGAAACAGGGCTTTTTGGATACGAGGCCCGCCCTGACCTTGAAAGGGGATGGAGGAGGCCATTTGAGGAGAGGCTCTCTCCGCTCAGGACCACTCGGATCAAACTTGTAAAATACCATCAAGATCATTACGCAGAGTTCTGTTCGGCTTATTATCAGCGTCCAGAGGAAAGCTCATCAGGAGATGACACGCCCCAGCCAATCTTGGGGTTGAAATACACCCTTCCATTGAGGCCATTTGGCCCGTTCCCGCCCCTCCATGTCTCGCTTGATTCTTCTTACAGCCGAATTTGGAGGGACTATGGGCAAAAGGGCCACGAGCTAAGTGTAACTCCAAGAATGAGAGCCCCTATTTCTATCGGCCCTTATTTTAAGATAGAGCCATATCTGGACTATACGGGATACATCCGTCGCACCGGAGAGTTTGAGGGCAAAGAAAACGATGCCTCCCAGGGCATTTACAATTTGGGGATGAAGCTCTTTACCAAAATCGAAAGGGTATTCACCCTTGAGGGCAAGGGAAATACAACCGGGGTGAAACACACCATTTGGCCCATCCTTAATTATAATTACAGGGGCATCCATCCACAAGAGGACGATTCCCCCTGGTTTGGCCTGCCAGAGGCGGTTCAAGAAGAAAACCGTGTGGTATTTTCCTTGGAAAACTACCTGGATGCCCGTTTAGGCCTCCAGGGGGAGATGGCGGACTACAGGCAGCTCGTCTCTTTGAAACTCACCCAGGGCTATGACAT
>JAMOVZ010000072.1 GCA_027061865.1 Desulfobacterales bacterium | reverse complement strand
CCGCTTTGTCCCCATCCGGTGAGACGGGCGTAAATCAGTGCAGGGTTGAGTTCAAAGGCCTCGTTTGGGCCGAGACCAAGGGCTTCCATCACACCAGGGCGGTAAGGCTCAATCAAGACATCATAGTGTCGGATCATGTCTTTAACTACTTGGGCCCCTTGGGGAGTTTTCAAGTTGACTTTTATGAAGCGCTTGCCGCGGTAAAATGGATTACGGTCCATTATATTTGGAATTTCACGGCCTTTGCCCGAGATCCTATCTACAACCACCACTTGGGCCCCAAAATCAGCAAGCAGCATTCCGCAGTAGGGTGAAGGTGCAAGGCCGGCCATTTCAATAACCTTTATTCCCTCAAGGGGGCGTGGGGACTGGTTGCCCTTTTTGCTCTCCATAGGCGCTGCCTCCACAAATTTAATTGGACAAGATCATAGCAAACCCAAAAGGGGTGTCAACAGCATCCAAAAAATAAAAACCTCCCTCCTCTCGGTGGAGGAGGGAGGTTTTTGCCTGATTACAGGAAGAACTAAAGGACCTTTATCTTGTAAACCTGATTGGAATCCGGGTCAATCACATGGACACCGCAAGCAATACACGGATCAAAGGAGTGCACTGTCCTCAAGATCTCAAGTGGCTTCTTTGGATCTGCAACCGGCGTTCCAATGAGCGCCTCTTCCACCGGGCCGAGCTTTCCATTCTTGCACCTAGGCCCCAGATTCCATGTGGAAGGCACTACATACTGGTAGTTCTTGATCTTGCCGTTCTCGATCTCGATCCAGTGGCCAAGAGACCCCCTGGCCACGTCATTAAGGCCTACCCCCATTCCAGATTTCGGCATCTCCCAAGACTCGTAAGTCTTACCGTTGCCTTTCTTGAGGTGGCCTATAAGTTCCATAACCCAGCCCTCCATGGCATCACCAATGGCCACGGTCTCAATGCAGCGGGCCGCAGTCCTGCCAAGTGTGGAAAACAGCGCCGTTACGGGCACTCCCAACTTGCTCAGCACCGTGTTCACTATGGCCTTTATTTCTTTTTTCCCATAGGCATAAGCCACCAATACCCTGGCCAGCGGGCCTACCTCACAAGGTTGACCCTCGTAGCGGGGCGCCTTGAACCAGGAATATTTTGAAGATGTGTCATAGTCTCCATGTTGCGGGTTTGTCTCCCCTTCAAAGGGGTGCTTTGCCGCCTTGCCCTTGTACCAGGAGTGGGCCACGTGTTCGGTCACCTTTTCGTGATAGGCCATCTGGACGCCTTTGAGGTCGCGGTTGAATATGACACCCCTTGGCATGAATAAACTCTCGGGTTCATTATCTCCCTCTGGCAGATCGCCCCAAGCCAGGAAGTTTGTAGTTCCACCGTAATTTGCCCAATCTTTGTAAAAAGAAGCCACGGCCAGCACATCGGGCAGATAGACGTTCTTTACGAAGTCCTGGGTCTCTTTCCATAGATAAAGGAACTCAGCTATCCGGTCAGGAGTGAGATCCTTAACACAGGTAACCCCTCCCACGACCAAGGTCTGCAGATGCGGGTTCTTTGCCCCGAAGATGGCGTGCATCCTGGCGGCCTTGGCCTGCAGCCTCAATGCCTCGATATAATGGGCGGCGGCCATCAAGTTGGCTTCAGGCGGGAGCTTGTATTCCGGATGACCCCAATACGCATTGGCAAATGGGCCCAATTGACCGCTTTCCACAAAGGTCTTTAGCCTGTCTTGGACCTGTTTGAAATAGGTGGCCCCTCCCCAGGGCGCGTTGCTTACATTGTCAGCCAATGCAGCGGTCTTTTTGGGATCGGCCTTAAGGGCGCTGACAATGTCCACCCAGTCAAGGGCATGCAAATGATAAAAGTGGACTATGTGGTCGTGCTGGAACTGGGCTCCATGAAGAAGATTCCTTATGATCCTTGCAACAGTGGGGATCTTCACCCCAACAGCATTTTCAATTGCCCTCACCGAGGACAAGTAGTGGGTGTAGGTTCAGACCCCGCACGATCTTTGCACAAAGAGTGGCGCATCCCTTGGATCCCTTCCCCTTAGGATTATCTCGATGCCACGGAACATCTGGCCTGAACTCCAGGCATTGACCACCTTACCGCCAGAGACCTCCACCTCAATGCGGAGGTGTCCCTCAATCCTGGTAATTGGATCTATAGTAATCTTTTTTCCCATTTTATCCCCTCTCTTTCTCTACGGGT
>JAMOVZ010000071.1 GCA_027061865.1 Desulfobacterales bacterium | reverse complement strand
CCTCAGATGATCCTGTGGTAAAGGCCTTTATGGAGGCTAGTTTGAAGTAATAGTTGAAATAATAGCCCTATCTTATCAAATAAACAAATGTCTTGGATCGTTGGAGGGATTAAATGAAACGGTTCAGCCTGGAATTTTTTGTAGGAATATTCATGATAATTGGAATTTTGTGCTTGGGCTACCTATCCATAAAGCTGGGAAAAATGGAGGTGCTCGGAGGGGAAGGCTATGAGATTGACGCCTTTTTTTCTAACTGCGGGGGCCTAAAGAACGGAGCTTCGGTAATGATAGCTGGAGTGGAAATTGGAAGGGTCAAGTCGATTGAGCTCAAGGACTACGAGGCAAGGGTCGTGATGCTTTTGCCCGAGTGGGTGGCGGTCCAGGAAGATGCCATCGCGTCTATCAAGACCAAGGGGCTTATCGGAGAAAAGTATGTGGAGATCACCCCGGGAGGGGCTGAGGAGATAATCAAGCCTGGCGGGACAATTATGGATACCCAGCCTGCGGTAGATTTCGAAGAGTTGATATCCAAGTATGTATTTGGGAAGGTGGAGTGATGATACCTGGGTAAAAGTGCGTATAAGAAAGGGTGAGCGAGCTATGAAAAGGACTTTTCTACTGGCGTCTCTGCTTATCTTGTATTTTACGGTACTCGGCTATGGAATTTCTATGGCAGGGGCTCCCATGGATCAGATAAGGGAGACCACAGACAAGATTATAGCAATTGTAACAGACCCGGCTTTGAAGGGCGAGCAATACAAGGAGCAGCGAAGGAGGCTTATCCGTCAGGTGGTGGATGAGCGCTTTGATTGGTATGAAATGGCCAAGCGCTGCCTTGGTCGCCATTGGCGGAAGCGCACCGAAGAGGAGCGCGCAGAATTCATTAATCTCTTTGAAGAGTTGCTGGAGAGGACTTATCTAGACAGGGTGGAAGGCTATTCTGGAGAAAAGGTCCTGTATCTTGCCGAAAAGGTAAGAGGGCGACATGCCCTTGTGAAAGTCAAGATATTGACAAAGGAGGGCACCGAGATCCCTGTTATCTATCGGTTGAAGAAAAACGGCGAACGGTGGATGGTCTATGACATAGTGATTGAAGGCGTGAGCCTGGTGAATAATTACAGGAAGCAATTCAGCAGCATACTTTCAAGGTCATCATTTCAAGAGCTGTTGGAAAAAATCAGGCAGAAAATAAAGGACAAAGAGAGGCAAAATGAGGGCGGAAAAGGTGAGTAAGGCCAGCTTGCTGTGGCTGTTATTTACTTCTTTATTGCTACTGGTTTCTGCACCGGCTTTTTCTGAAGAAAATAACAATCCAGATGCGGGGCTGGTTCCATCCTCTCTTGATTTAGAGCAATTAACCGAGTTGCGTTGTGGGGTGAAGAAGTCCCCTGAAGGAATAGGGATCACCTCCTCGGAAAATGGGGCCTCTGGTTTAGGCCTCCAGAGACTAGCCAGAAAAGAAGAAGACGAATTTGAAGATATCCCATTGGAGCCTTTGGAATTTGATGAAGAAGAGGAAATCCCTGGTATATACGACCCGTTAGAACCCCTAAATCGGTTCTTTTTCCATTTCAATGACAAGCTCTACTTTTGGGTACTCAAGCCAGTTTCCCAGGGATACGGAAAGGTGGTGCCGAAGCCGGTCCGCACAAGGGTGAAGAATTTTTTCATAAATCTTGCATCTCCCATAAGGATTGTAAATTGTCTCTTACAGGGGAAATTCGAGTCTGCTTGCAATGAGCTGGTGAGGACGATCGTCAACACTACCGTTGGCGCCCTTGGGCTGGAAGATGTAGCAAGAGAGAAACTGGACATCCCCCCCCAGCATGAGGACCTGGGCCAGACCCTCGGAAAACTTGGCCTTGGCCCTGGCATATTCATTAATTGGCCTTTTTTTGGGCCTTCCAGCTTAAGGGATTCTGTGGGGATGCTGGGAGATTATTTCCTCGATCCCATTAATTATTTGGTTCCATCTACCAAAGAAAACCTGGCCGTGAAAGGTTACAGGACCGTAAATAAGACCTCCCTTACCATAGGAGAATATGAAAAGTTCAAGAAGGCAGCCCTTGACCCTTATGTCTCCATGCGGGACGCTTACTATCAGTATAGGAGAGAGCAGATCAAGAAATAGTGTTGACTTTGGCCCCCCTCGGTCCACAAGAAAAAATGTTGTGTTTTTTTCTAGTTTAATTTAGAATAAAAAAATAAATTAGCTCTTTTATATGTCTTTTTTATGGTTCCGGCCTGTGATCTTGGTCTCATTATTCTACACCTGCCGGATATGCTGTAACCACTGTTCACCTCTCTCTCAAACCCTTCCAAGAAAGGAAAGCCAGGGAGCACGATAGCTTTAGAGTTTTACGTCAATCAGAAAAAGTAGGGATTTCGCTTTGGCCTCAACACCCTAGTGATATCCTATTCTTAAAGAGGATAAATAAAAAAAGGAGGAACACACATGGATCAGGCAAAGACTGGTGACACTGTAAGGGTGCACTATACAGGCAAACTGGAAGATGGAATGATTTTTGATTCATCCAAGGACCGGCCTCCACTTGAATTTACCATCGGTGGCGGAGAAGTTATTCCGGGTTTTGAAAGCGGGATTATCGGGATGGAGGTAGGCCAGGTCAAGACAATTTCCATTGCCCCTGAAGAGGCTTATGGCCCAAGGAGAGAAGACCTTGTGCTTTACGTAAAGAAGACGGACTTCCCAGAGGATATTACTCCTGCCGTGGGCCAGCAGTTACAGATCAAGCAGCCCAATGGAAGAGTAATCGACCTGATGGTGACTGAGGTTGGAGAAGATACCGTAACCCTTGATGCAAACCACCCGCTGGCAGGCAAGACCCTGATCTTTGATGTAGAACTGGTTGAGATTATCCAGTAAAAACCGTCTCAAAATTCTATCCCCTTCCTGGCCTTTATTCCGGCCTGGAAGGGATGTTTTATCTCCTTCATCTCGATTACCGTGGTGGCAGCCTTCATTACCTCAGGATGTGCATACCTGCCGCTGAGGAGCAATTGGAGGCCAGATGGCTTGTTTGATAATAAGTCCAACAATGCCTCTGTATCAATCAAGCCATAATGGGTAGCCACATTTATCTCGTCTAAAACAACCATCCCATACTTTCTGGAATTGACCTCTTCTTTTAAGAGCTTCCACGCCATTTGGGCCGCCTTAACGTGTTTCTCTCCGGGGCCCTTGCCGTTTTTGTCTAAGAAACCCTTGCCCATGGTGATAATATTAATATTAGGCAATCTTTTTATTGCTTTTATTTCTCCGTAGAGGCCCGGCGATTTGATCACCTGTAGGATAAAACACAAAACCCCCCTAACTGCCACCAGGGCAGCTTTTCCAAGGCAATATGTAGTTTTTCCTTTTCCATTGCCTGTGATTACTTCAATAGGGCCGTGCCCTTTTGCTAAGGACCGGGCAGAATGAATGAGCTCCATCTCTGTGACTAGATCAGCTGGCTCAAATAATTGTTCAGGAAGGTTCCTTCCACAAAATACCAGCTCCACATGCTC
>JAMOVZ010000070.1 GCA_027061865.1 Desulfobacterales bacterium | reverse complement strand
TTCTTCCTTTCGTGCCAATGCCGCATCATAGGAGACTTCTTCAGTGAATCTCGCGGCTCTGGTGCCCGCCTCTTTGCTGTAAATAAACACTCCCACATGGTCCAGTTTGGCCTCAGACACAAATTTCACCAATTCCTGGAACTCCTCCTCTGTTTCCCCAGGAAACCCCACCATGAAGGTGCTCCTGATGGCCACATGTCTCCGTAGCCCTCTGATCTTCTCTACCAGATTTTGCGGCCTCCACCTTTTCCCTTTCCTGCCCATGCGCGCCAGTATACGGCCTGATACGTGTTGAAAAGGAATGTCCAAGTATGGACAAAGTTGGCCTTCCTCCTCCATTAACTTCAATAGCCTGTCTGAGACTCCTGAAGGGTTGGCATACAAAAGCCTAATCCACTTCAGACCCGGAATTTCTACCAGCTTCTCCAGCAGGTCTTCAAGGCCATGGCCCTCGTCAAGGTCCTTGCCGTAGGCGGTCGTGTCTTGGGCGATAATGTTCAACTCCTTTACACCCTCTGAGGCCAACTTCCGGGCCTCATCTAACAAAGAGGAAAGGGGCCTGCTTCTATGAGCGCCCCTCAGTTTTGGAATGAGACAAAAGCTGCATCCATGGGAACAGCCATCTGCTATCCTCAGGTATGCGGTATAAGGGGGCGTGGAGCGAATCCTGGGAACCCGGTGGTCGGGAACATAGACGGGTCTGGCTAAATAGAATAGGCCTGAGCTCTCAAGGCATCTTACCACATGCTCGATTTGCCCCACTCCCAGCCATGCATCCACTTCAGGGAGTTCCAGTTTCAGCTTGTAGCCGTAGCGTTGGACCATACAGCCGGTCACTATAAGGCGCTCCAGATTCCCCTTTTCCTTGTAGCCGGCCACTTCCAAGATCACATCAATGGCCTCTTCAACCGCCTCGGTCAAAAAACCGCAGGTGTTAATGAGTGCAATGCGGGCCTCCTCAGGCCTTGACACAAATTCACAACCCCTCATAGCCAGAAGCCCCATCATGTGCTCGGTATCCACCAAATTCTTGGCACACCCAAGGCTTACCACATAGACCTTTCTAGTTTTCTCCACCAAGGACGCTCCTCAAGGAAATCTACTGAAGGCATGATATCAAGGCAAAAGAGCCACAAATGGGGGCACTCGCTCCCCCTGTCTGCTCAAATATAATGTTGTCGTGCTGAGCCTAATTTTACAAGAGGAAAAACAGAAGGGCCATCACGCCTTGTTTTGGTTGCTTTTTGAGAGGCGAGTAAGGAGTGTTATGGCAAACTTCTTTAAAAAAAGCAGCTGAATGGATTTGGGTGCTCGGTCAAGCAATGTGGCACTGATCTTCATCAAGATCGAGTTTGTCACAGCGACAACTGTGGCGGCACGGCTCTGGCCGCTCAGGTATGCCATCTCTCCAAAACACTCACCCCTTTCAATGGTGGCCAGGGTCTTGTTGTTTTTGACCACTGCGGCTTTACCGCTCAATATGATGTAAAAGGAGTCGTCAATCTCTCCCTCCGCGACCACAACCCGCCCTTTGGGAACCCTGATAAGGTTGCTGGCCATGAGGATCTCTTGGACCTGCTCCCTGGTAAAGGACTCGAAAAAAGGGACCTGTTGGACATAGTCCACCACATCCTCCATCTTGGTCCTTCGAGAGGCCTCTTTAAGCCCCCGGAGGGCCACTCTGAGGTCGTAGGCCATGTCCATACAGGACTGGTAACGTTCAGACGGATTTTTGGCCAGGGCCCGTCTTATTATTTTATCCACCACCTCCGGGATCTCGGGCCTAAGCCCTGAGGGAGGAACTGGATCTTCGTGGGTGATTTTGTAGAGTATTGAGAAATAGTTGTCTCCATAGAAGGCCTTCTTGCCGGTGAGAAGCTCATAAAATACGCAACCAAGCGAGAAGATATCGCTCTTCTCCTGAACCGGCAGCTCTTTAACCTGTTCAGGAGACATGTAGCAAGGAGAGCCCACCAGCCCTTTGCGGCTCTCTCCCTGAGAGTCCACCTTAGCGATCCCGAAATCAGCAATCTTTACCACACCCTGGCGGGTGATCATTATGTTGGATGGTTTGATGTCCCTGTGGACCACGCCTTTTCGGTGTGCATAATCCAACGCCTTGGCAGCTACAAACATTATCTCAGAGACCTTTGTCACTGGGAGGAGCTCGTCGGCTTTGCAATACTTTTGAAGTGTAGGCCCGTCTATGTATTCCATGGTGATGTAGCAGGAATCCTTATGGATGCCTGCATCATAGATGGCCACTATATTTGGGTGATTGAGCCTGCCAGCGGATTGGGCCTCTGTGAAAAACCTTTCCCTATACCTTTCCACTTCCTCCTGGGGCAGCTCTTCCGGAAATCTCGCTATCTTTATGGCCACATCGCGCTTGATGTAGGGGTCTCTTGCAAGATATACGGTTCCCATGCTCCCTTGGGCTATTTTTTCCTTTACCAGATAACGCCCAACCTTAGTGATTTCTTCGGCCTCCACCGCCTCCAATCCATCGCTCAGAGATGTAATTGTCTCTTGAGGGGAACGGAAGAATTTGGCTCTTATCCAACCAGTCAGCCCGTGAGATGCCGGACTTCTGTCCCTGCGATCCCGTTCTTCTCCAAAGGTTTCGAAAGTCATAGGTATACCTGCCATGCCGCAAACCTCCCGCAGATCTAATCGGCAGGAGGTTTGGAAAGGAAAAGGATATTTTAATCTTTGAGGATACGAAAGTTAGGGAAGGAGCCGGGCCTGAGCAAAAAGCTTTGCCACATCAAGGCGGTTTATCATATCTGTGAGGAGCTCACTTAATACCGCATCCGCCCCTTTTCTGCCGATAAGTTTGACCCTCTCGGCCATGCCTGAAAGGTATTGTGAGGCCAGCACCCTGCCCTCCTTAACAAGTCTGGCCTCATAGGCCATCTCGGCCACCCAATGCCTGGAGCCATAGTCGAGCTGAAGTTTTTCTACCACTATCACCAGCCGGGGGACACCAGGGTGTTGCCCGCTCAAGACCTTGAGCCCCTCGGCCTCCAGTCTCTTTCTAAAGCTCTTTTCCAGCACCTCTTGGAGGCTGAACACCCCAATCTTAAAGCCCTTTTCATTGTATCTGGCAAAACTGAACGACAAATTTCCGGCAAAGACTCCGAATTCACCCCTGGCAGCAGGTGTAAGGAGTTCTTTGCTCGGCCTTGCATCCTGAATATCCAGCACAACCTCTTTTCCCTTTAACCTATAGGTAGGCTCAGGCATTTTATAGAGCACTTGGAGCTCAGGAATAGAGGCACAACCGGCAAGAAAACCCAAGCCCAAAAATATCACAAGTGCCAAGAGCGGCATGCTGTCCCTTTTCATGTCATTCCCCCCTTTTCTAGTCAGGCAGTTTCTTCCAACCCTATAATGATAGTTGGAAAAGTCAAGGGAAACAAGTCAAAGTCCACCTAGAAAACATGTATATTTTTAAACCTACCATGTGGTATTATGAAAAAATATGTAGAAGCTTTAACCAGCAATGCGTGAATTGAGGCGGTAACACACAGACAAAAGGAGGGGCA
>JAMOVZ010000069.1 GCA_027061865.1 Desulfobacterales bacterium | reverse complement strand
CATCTACCTCACCTCAAAGGGCCAGGATACTCAAGGAACTGGGTTTTTCCTTCAAGGTCATACAGGTGGATGCGGATGAGATCGTGGCCCCTACGCCAGAAGAAACAGTGCTTGAAAACGCAAAACTCAAGGCATCAGCCGCCTTTCATTCAGCCGATGTCCCAGATGGCCAGACCGTTATTACCGCAGATACGATCTTGTCCATGAAGGGTAAAATCTATGGTAAGCCTGGCGGCAAGAAAAAAGCGAGGGAATACCTTGCCAAATTCAGCGGAAGGCAGGTAGATGTATTTACAGGGGTTGCGGCCTTTGTAAAAGGGAAAGAGCAGGGCCATGTAGCGCTGGACAAGGCTGTTATACGATTTTGTCCTCTGTCCCGGCAGATGCTGGACTGGTATGTTTCCACGAAAGAGCCTCTTGCCAGGGCCGGGGGCTTGGGAATAAGCTTGATCGGCGAGATATTTGTCGAGTCCCTTGCCGGATCATATTCCTGTGTTGCAGGCCTGTCAAAAAGGGCGGTTCTGGCGGTAATGGCACAACTTTCAGGAAACCATACTTATGTCCATGAATTGCTGGGCATGCACCGCTGCTCCATGAATTTATACCCTTTTAATCTCTCATCATAAAAGATAGCAAAGTTTATTTTTCAGTGAGACGCAACCAATTGGAAATAGAAATCGTCAAAGTAGCCACTTGATTTAACTATTTCCACAGACAAAGGAGGATTTGCACATGAGCAACAGCCAACGGCCCCATGATTTCATGCGAGAGGAATATGAGGAGTTCCTTCAGCTTGACAGGGCCCTTAGGGGCAAAGGACTGGATCTTGCCGGTCTTCATGAAATCCTCGATCATTATGCTGGAAACAGGACAGATGGAGTCAGTTATGTAGATTACCGGCTGATTCCCTGCGGTGATAGTGTTGAGCAGGTTGAAATATCGGGCGGAACCTGGGGAGCATGGCTCAAGATCCGCATGAACATCCTTTCAGAATGTAGGGAATTCCTTGTTGAACGCCTGCCCCTTTTCGACGAGCAGGGAATAATGCATCTGACCTCCCTTTCAGGAAAATCCATTGCCAGAAGGCCCATATGGAAGCTTGAGATCAAGGAAGGTAACGGGAAAGAAGCAGGCGAAACAAGAAAGTTGCTCAAGGAGCGTGGACTCCTCCCTGAAAAGCTCAGACTTGAGGGTATTACGGGCCGTTTCGTAAAGGCCTTGAATTTTTATCTGGATAGATGGCTAAGATACGGTTATGGAGAAAAACCGGAGGTGGTTACGCAGGCATTTCTGGCGGCAATTTCATCAGCTGTGCATTCAGCCTTTTTCTCAAAGTACGCACTCAGTTTTATCCCCCTTGCCGAGACGACAAACGCACTTTCCAGGCTTTCACAGGCCAGGTGCGTTACCGCTCTTCCCCTGAGACTGCACAGGCGGGCGCTTATGGGAGATGATCCGCGGGACCAGGTCCGCCTCCTTCTTCCCGAACACAGGGGGATTTTCTGCCCTGTGGAAACCCCTGAATCCAAGAGCATAGGTCTTGTACTGCGTCTCGCCAGGGGATTTAAACACGACAAGGATGGTGGGCTTGAACCTCGACGCAGAGACAGCACCGGAAATGCCTCGGATATCCTTGGTTACGGTGCTTGCCTTCTTCCCTTTATCCATCATACCGATCCCACCAGGGCCATGATGGGGGCAAAAAATCTTAAACAGGCCCTTGAGCTTCCTGAAGGCGAGCCGCCTCTGGTACAAACAGGCCATGAAGCAGAGGTCTTTGGACAGGCCGAGGAAATGAAGATAGGTTGCAATCTTCTTACAGGCTATATGTCCTGGTATGGATACAACTATGAAGATGGCATCGTGGTCAGCGATGCCGTTGTTAGGCGATTCGCCACTTTCCGTCAAGAGACAATCGGTCCGTTTCCCTGTTATGGAAGTGAAATTCCCGGAAATCCGGGAAAGCGATTTTCCGAGCTTGATGATAACGGCATGATCCCTGCGGGAAAGAAGGTCAGAAAAGGAGCCATCCTGGCTGCCTTGTATGAAAAAGAGTGGAACAGTCAAGTAAATGGCTTTGTATTGGGAGCACATCCAGTAAGGCTTGTCAGGGTCCCTTCGGGAGTTGAAGGCAGGATCGTAGAGGCCTCTTTTGAACCTTTCAACAAATCAGGTGTTCCCCTGCCTTCAAGCCGCGTAACCGGTAGACTCTGGTTCAAAATAAAAACTTCAATGCCCCTTGCCCAAGGCGACAAGATGATGGGCAGGCACGGCAACAAGGGAGTGGTTACAAGGATACTGCCGGAAAGGGAAATGCCATATCTGGTCGCTGGCAATCAGCAGGAGCTCAATGGTCTGAAATTCAAAAAGGACAGTAAGGGTAAACCTCACTACCACGGCGAAGAAAGGCCCCATGTCCATCTGGAGATTCTCCTCAATCCCCTTGGAGTGGTGGGCAGGAAAAACCTTGGGCAACTACTGGAGACCCATCTCGGCCTGGTGCTAAAGTGCAGGCCCGACAGCTGGGAGAATTTATCAGGTTTGGCCAGGCCATTCAGGAAGATGACTGGGAAAGATTTTGACATGCTTTCCTGCCTGCTTGAAAAAACAGGAGTTGTTGATGACAAGGGAAAGGCCCGCGTGTTCTGGAACAAGGGAGAAAAAACATGCAAAACCGAAGAGCCCATCGTAGTGGGCATTCAATACATAACCAAACTGAACCATCTTGCCGGTGACAAATATCATGTCCGTTCCACCGGCCCTAGGTCCACACTAACAGGCCATCCCGTGCGGGGCCGCTCCAGGGATGGAGGCCTCAAGCTCGGGGAGATGGAGCTGTGGTGCCTGCTTGAACGCAAGGCGTGGAACATTATCAAGGAACTGGTCTCCATACATGGGGATCCAGGGGGCAGCACGTCTCAGCTCCTTGACACCTATCTGAAGATATTGGGCATCGTTATAAACTTTAATAAAGGAGCAACCTATAAAACCTTCTGCATTACCGATGAAAAAATCGAAAAAATGTGCAAAGGCTCAAAGATTGTCAAACCCGATGAATTGAGACCAGTATTCAGCAGAAAGGCCAAATCCTCCCGAAAAACGGCTTCGATAATAGCCGGTAAAGGCTACCGTCAGGGAAAGGGCCTGCATATTGCGCTTGTCAAAGGAGGCCTGTTTGATCCTGAACTATTCGGTCCTTGGTTTTCAAAACAGCCACTCAACGAGCAGGAAAATGGGGAAGTAAGCATCATGCCTACGCTTGGTGATCTGATGTCTCACAAGAATGCGGGGTTGTCCGGCAATGACCTAAAAGAGGAAAGATGGGCCTTTATTGAATTTGCCGTTCCTGTGCTTCATACCTTTTCCCAGGAAGATGTAGGAAGACAGGACAAAGTGAGCTTCATGGAAAAGATCCTGGTGCCTCCTTTAAGGTTCAGGCCTGTAAGCTGGAGTGGCATATCCACGCCTGTCATGGATGAAATAAACTGCCGTTACAACGAGATACTCAAGGCCAATTCCATGCTGTCAAAGCTGCCAAACAGTGGAATTGACCTGAAAAAGCTTAAAGAACTTAAAGAAAGCTTCGGGAAGCTTCTTAATGTCTATGTTGCGAGATCAAACAGGGAGTCCTGTTTTAGGAAGTTTGATTCCTGGCTCTACTATAGAGGTGCCTGGTGTGACGTGAAAGATGCGGTACTCAAACGAGTCCCATCAGAGATGAAGGCAGAGGCCAAGGAAGGCCTTCGGGAATGGAGACTCTATAACCACGCAATATTCAGACCATACAGGCGTCTTGTGCAAGCGGTTTTCGAACTTTTTGATGAGATTATAGACCGCCTGAAGGGGAAAAAGGGGCTGATCAGGCAATATCTGTGCGGCATAAGAACGGACTATTCCGGACGGGCGGTGATAGTGCCTGACCCTGAACTGCCTGTTGGAACAGTGGAACTGCCTGGCGAAATGGTGTCCACCTTCTGCAAGGCCGGCACCGGCACTACCCAGAAAAAAATCAAGACTGCCGATCTCAGGGTGCTGCTGAATCGCCCTCCAAGCCTTCTTCCAAGTAATATCCTCTCATTTGCAGTAAAAAACGGGGGAAAATCCAAGGTTATCCGCATCAATCCGGCCCTTTGCAAGGGGTTTGGCGCGGATTTCGACGGCGATCAGATGAGCGTATTCGCCCTACACGATGAAGAGGCCAGGAAAGAGGCTGATCTATATTTCAGGCCCGGGTCCATGCCTTTTCATCCGGCGGACGGAACGGTCTTGTTTTCGACCAACCTGGATATAGCTCTTGGATTCCGGCTTTCAGGCATCACTAACGATGACCTAAAAAAAACCCTGGAGGATATGAGAACAGATGAGGATCGGGAGGCCCATATTTCCGAAAAGGTTAAAGAGGCATTTGAGAAGGCCACTGTTGCCGGACTCTCCTTTGGCATGTTCGACCTTCTTAAAATCAAGGACGAGCTGAGTAAGCCGGAGGAAGAGTCTCAGATGAGCGCCTTTGATCGTCTGCTCGAAAAAGGCGATACATCCACAAATCCCCTGTTGAAACTGTATGCGAGCGGAGCGGCAAGCAAGAAGGCCGCTATTTCTCAGATGCTCGTGCGCCTTGGAAAGATCAATTTGCCGCATGAAACTGATAAGCAGGTCGATATCAGCGAATGTTACGCCTCAGGGCTGAGTTCTGAAAGTTTCTATACCGCAGCCTATATGAGCCGGTACGCCATGATGTTCAAAAAGCTCAGGACCGCCTATGGGGGTGCGATGACAAGGCTCATGGTCCATAAGGGATTCAATGCGATGCAAAAGGATATATGCACAGAGTATGGCAAAGACTACCTGGTCTGTTCTCCCTTTGACAGGATATCCGACAGGAACCTGCCTGCGGGATTGCTCTCCTGCCACCTGATAGGAGAGAGATTTACCCAGCTTTCCATGAAGGTGATTCATGGAACCGGCCACGATAAGATTTTAGATAGATTCCCCTGGGTGGCCAGGGACATTAGAAGTCCAAAGGCTGGGGCGTACGATCTGCTTGCCATGCTCATGCTGATTTATGGAAAAAGTTATCATGTATCGCATCTGGAAACCCTTGTTTGGATTCTCTATGGATACCAGGCAGATATGAACTTTATCTCCGGCTTGGCATTGGGAGATGTGAAAAAACATCTTGCAGCCGAGTGGAGGCAAGGAAGCAGTAACTATAGGATAAACTTCCTGGAAAGGCTGTTATGCAGAATGTTTGATAAGGAGGATTAATTATGAGCGGTAGGAGAGGTGAAGGTAGAGGCCGAAGAAACCCTCTGATGGAGGAGCAAGCGGCCATTGCGGCCAGGCCCTTTTCTGATCTCCATGAAATGCCTGAATCGGCACAGGAAGAGGGGCAGCCTAAAGATTCTGATACCGAACAGGCGATAGCGGATGAGGATCCTTCAGAAATTCCTGTAGACGAGAGGGAAGACCCTGAAGATGAATATCTTGATGAGTCTGAAAAAATAGAAACGCCCCTGTCCAGGAATTTCATGCGGACAGAGCCGTGGATTGCTCCTTCTCTCGAGATAGTTCATCTGCCAGGGAATGGATTTAATCATGTCATCCATGAGAGAAAGCTCCTTTGCAGCAAAAAAATCGCTACTTCAAATGATAATAAATTAGAGCCGCTGCGTCAGTTGATCATGGAGAGAATCCTGTTGTTTGAGCGGTTCGCGGATTTTCTTCTAATCCATTTCAATGACTGGCTTGAACGGTCGGAAGAGGATGACAGGGACTTATTCCTTCCGGCTGTATCGGTCTCTGAATTCATACGGGAAAAATGGGAAGAGATCAGAAGTGGGCAAAAAGAAGTCAGCGGCGTCAATACCTTTGTAGGCAATGTGCTTGGAAACACCTGGTTGAAGTTGCCAAACAGGGAGGTGATTCTGTGCGCCTCTATTTTTACGGAAGACAGGTTGCCTGTTCACAGGCGTTCGGTCATTGTTGCGATGACAAAGGCGCTAAGTGCCAAAAATGGAGAATATACAAACGATAAGGATCTGCTTGACGCAATACAAAGGATATTTATTAACAAAACCGGCAAAACTGTAGATTTTTCTCTTACTACCTTTAGGAATATTAAAAGGGAGTTTTATAATGGAAACTTTGGACTCATTTAAAACAGTCGAGGAAGCAGTTTCAGAATTTGGAGAGCTTAGGGATATCGTGGCTGAAGCCACTAGGCCTTATGTGAACAACAGGCCTGTAATCAAATACAAATGTAATGAATGCTCTTCAGGGATTGCGCTGAAGTTGTGGGAAGTCCTGCTGCTCGGCGTCATAACATGCAATGACTGCCTGCTCACAGGCAAGACCGGAACCGGCAAGACACGGCTTGCAAAACTCGCCCTGAATGGACTGTTTGGAGGCGATGGTTTCGTCAACAAGACCATAACACCGGCCATGGAGCCTTCCGATTTCCTGGACATCAACTATGGGGATGTTCATTCAGGCAAGAAGAGCTTGAAAGAGGCCCTTGAGGCGGCCAAGCCCTTGCATGTTCCAGCCCTGATCCTAAATGAGCCTAATCGGGCCCCGGCCATGATCCAGAGCTATCTCATTCCCCTTCTTGACATGGAAATGGATATAGAGGGCAAGAGCTTTCCAGTGGGAAAGGAGGTGCCTGGTATAGGCAGGCAGTACCAATTTAGGGTGCTGACAATCAATGAAGGGGACGCCTATCTGGTGACGGATATGGATAAAGCCCTGCGTGATAGGGCTGTGTTGACACTTGCACTAGACGCTTTTTACCAGGGTGCTGATGATTGCCACATCATGCTCGAGTACATGGAACAAGATCCCGAAGCCACCGGATTCAGGGCGGCAGAAACTAGTTACCTGGAAAGAATAATAAAGTTGTGGAGTTTCTTGCCGAAAATAAAGGTTTCGGACGAGGCCAGGCGTATGCTGATCTATCTTTCAGGCATGAGTTACTGCGCTGAACTTGAACAAGATGGGATATATCCACCCTTGAAGGAGCTACTTGATTTTACCGAATCGTACTGCCGCAAAAGAGAGTGCCGTTATGCGGCCACTACAGACTTGAATCCGGTGGGAAACCTATGCGGAGCAGTACAGGCACCTTCCCAGAGAAGCTTGAGGCATCTTCTATCCTCTGCCAGAGGGCTAGTGTTGGCACGGCTGGCGATTGAAAAGGATACCCCTTGCCAGGTAATGGTGGAGGATCTTTGGGCCATTGCTCCATTGGTCCTGTACAGGAAATTGGGGCTTTCTTATGAATGGAAAAACCAGTCTGCTGGTTCAGAGTGGATAGCCCTAAACAAGGCATTAAATGCAGTGAGAAAACGCCGGGAATCGCTTCCCGACAAATTTAGAACAAAACCATTAAAGGAACTTGATCAGAATGAACTGCGTAAATATGCGGAAGAAAAAATTGACTGCTGGGTAATGAGATTTGCAGATGTACAGCCATGAAATTGTTTTTTGACACGCCACTTAATTGGGAAACTAGGCCGGTTACTGGTGTCCAACCCCCTGTCATGGTTTTCAGACCTTGGGCCAGGCCTGTGCAGATAGTCTTTGATCCTGATATCTGGCCGGATGAAGAAGCTAAACTATCCCTTTTTTCAGTAATAATGGCTAGAGAGCATGGATTGTGGACGGTTTGCCCCAAGGGGGGAAGAGGGAAAAAATTGATCCAAGACCGAGTGAGGGCCTTGTTGCCAGCCCTCCGCAAGGGGAGAAAACAAAAGGAAAAAAGATGGCTGCGAGATTCTGAAGCTGAGGTGATAAAGGCCATTTCAAAACTCTTTGTCCTGCTGTGTATATACCAGTGGATGAAAGACTGGGAAATTCCTCAATTTGATATCCGTGGACATGGCCTTGAAGGATTGAAAAAAGAGGTGAGGCAGCATGGAAGCTTCTCACCTTTTTTCTTGAATGCCTTGGATTGGGCATGGGGAAGACTGCCGAAAGCATCATCTATTTATAGCATTTTCGAGTCTGTCGCACATCCTCTTCCAGCTGTTGCCGATTGGCCTGATCGTATCGAAAGGCTTACTGAGGCAGTTATTACTGAATGGATTGAATACAAAAGTCGCTTTGAAAAAGCAGGGCTTGTTCGCCGGGGAAGAAAAAGTACCGGCTATAACGGCCGAGACCAGATTGACAACAGAGGATTTCATCTAGATATTGTGCGTGAGGAAATAGATGCGGAAGCCAGGGACTTGAGAATCCCATGGCTTGACAACAGAAGCCCTGTTGCAGTCTTACCAGTAGGACATAGATTACAGATTCATGGGAAACGGCTTCGCTGGTCAAGACCAAGACTGATGTTGACTAATCCACCGAGATTGTATCCTGCTGTCCACAGATTTGAGGTGTCAAGTCAGGAGGAGGGAGAATCCATCTACAATCGCCTTTCAGACATAGGTATAATACTAGATGTGTCGGGAAGCCTTGGTGATCCTGAAAAACCGGATACTTTTGCAAGAGCGCTTCTGAAGGCCTTTTTTCGAATCATGAAAGATGCCGGCCCCGGAAGGCGCTTGGCGGCTTTGGTCTTTGCTAGCGAAAGCCGATACTCAGGTTGGCAGACCTCCGCCGGCCTTGATCTGGTCAGGCAAACCCTTCTTCTGAGTCCTGGTTCTGACCGGACATTTCTTTCTCCAACTGATTTGTCTGTCCTTGTTGATGGTGCAAGGCAGAAAGGTCTTTTTCTGCTTGCCACAGACGGACGAATTGGAAGGAATGATGAGGAAATCAGGAGGAATATTCAATCATTAGTTCCAGTTCTGGAGGATATCACCCACAAACATGAATTGATTCTTGTGCTAGTGGGAGAAAAAGAACATGTTAGTTTGGAACTTGCCGAGGCAGTCAGAAATAGCAGGGGCAGGGTGTTAGTTATAGAGCAATCATCTGAAGTAATGACCACACTTTTCAAAATGAAATTTTAAGAGGATAAAGTCCTCCCTGATTTTTTCCAAAGAATTCACAGCCAATTCGATTTTACTATGATGCATTAATTGTGAGGCAATAGCGTGGTCGATCTTGAAAAATCTTATATTTATGCGTTTTTTAACAAATAGATATGTGAAGTGTGAAGTGGTCCCCAATTTTTGTACAGTTGATCTGGCATTTTTTGATCGCCTTCACTCTTTTCCTCAAGCTGCCAGGGCAAGCTCATAGACTTCATCAGGGATCTGGTAGTTGAGACTTTGATGAAATCTATCCTGGTTATAGTGCTCAATCCATCTCTTAAGGCCTAATCGCAATTTACGCACTGAAGAAAACTCCTGGATATAGATAAGCTCGTATTTTAATGATCGCCAGAGCCTTTCTATGAAGATGTTATCCATAAAGCATCCTTTGCCATCCATGCTGATCTTTATACCTTTGTCCTTCAGGATGTTAATGAAATCTTCACTGGTATATTGGCTACCTTGATCCGAGTTGAATATCTCAGGCCTTCCATGTCGCGAAAGAGCCATCTCAAGACAAGCCACACAAAACTCAGCATCCAGGGTGTTAGATAGACTCCAGGCAAGTATTTTTCGGCTATACCAATCCATGATTACACAAAGAAACATAAAGCCTCCGTCTATGGGAATATAGGTGATGTCTGTGCACCATACTTGATTTGCCCTATCGACAGTAATGTCTCGAAGCAGGTAGGGATATACTTATATTCTGGAGCCTTTTTACTGGTACAAGGCCCTGGAGCTATAGCTCTAAGCCCCATATGGTTCATCAAGCGACTTATCTTTTTCTCCCCTACCTGGAATCCTCGTTTTCTAATGGCTTGGCACATCCTTCGCCTGCCATAGTAGGGAGTCTTTAGATATTGCTTATCAATAGCCTTCATCAGGGCCAGATTCCTCTCAGAAAAACTCCTGGCCTTGTAATAAACAGAAGATCTGCTAATGCCTAGGCACCTACACTGGCTACTAATGCTCAATTGGTTGTTTTCCGGCTCTACTAAAGCCTTCCTCTCCTTCTGACTCATAGCAGACCGGACTTTCTGGCTAAAAAATCCCTCTCCACTGTCAGTTGGCCTATCTGCCTGTAAAGCTCCTGGATTTGCTTTTCAAGCTTCTTTTCCTTTTTCTGAGACTTTTCAAACACAGCAGAGGCATTATCCAGAAATTGCCTCTTCCAAAGTCTTACCTGACTAGGGTGGATACCA
>JAMOVZ010000068.1 GCA_027061865.1 Desulfobacterales bacterium | reverse complement strand
AATGTCGCCATCCAAGTCAAGGTAAGTGACACCGATCTCCTTGCCAAGTCTTTCCAATGGATTTTCCATTCTCTCCTTGGGGTCGGGGAGCTGGTGGGGGATCCGCCTCAGGGCGGAATTGTCCACTTCAAGGACAGAATCTAGGGCTACTAATTCCCCCTTGTCAGTGAGGGCAATGGGATTTATCTCGCATATGAGGGCCTCATATTCAGAAAACACCTTGTAGAGGGAGTGGAGTACGCTGGCTGCCTTGCCCAGGATGGGGCCTGAAAGCCCAATCTTTTTTAAAAGATTTCTTGCATGATAAAGATGGAAACCAAAGAATGGATCAACTGATTGGGAAGCCAACTGCTCCGGGCTCTCCTTTGCCACCTCTTCTATATTGACGCCGCCTTTCCCAGATACCAAGACCACGGCGCGGCCTTCATATCCGTCAATGGTGATACCCATGTACATTTCCCTGTCAACTTCCACCCGTTCCGTGATCAAAACCTCCTTGACCTCAAGCCCCTTTATCTTGGTCCCCAGCATTTGGGTGGTTACTTCCTCCAGCTCTTGGCTGTCAGCGGCCTGCTTTATGCCACCAGCAAGCCCTCTTCCACCAACAAGGACTTGGGCCTTGACCATTACAGGGTAACCTGTGCGCTCTGCCACCTCTAAGGCCTCCTGAGGCGTGGCGGCAAGCCCCCTTTTTGGAACGGGAATCCCAAATTGTTCGAATCTTTCCAGGCCTTCGTATTCGTGAAGTCTCATTACTGCTATTACCTCCTTTTCAGCGCTGTTGAATGGCCTTTGTAACTCGCAGAAATTCAATGAAAAATCGCCCGAACCCAGGGGCCGGGCAATGAAAATACTTGACAAGTGCCCTTATTACGTAAAATGTATTCGTATATCAACAAAAATTTTGGGACATCTGAGACGTCCCTGAATTGAAATAGTTCAGGGGCGTCTCGCATCTTTTGGAAGGAGGTCAACAAATGGGCATCAAGACAAAAGAAGAATACATTGAATCCATCGCTTCACTAAATCCGACTGTTTACATGTTTGGGGAAAAGGTGACCAATGTGGTAGACAACCCAAGGCTCAGGGCAGGAATCGAGGCCACCGGGGCCACTTACGAGATTGCCCACATGGATGAATACAAGGATCTGGCGGTAACCCAAAGCCCGCTCATAAATGAGCCGGTAAACCGTTTCACCCTTCCGCCAGGCTCCATTGAGGATCTGGTTGCCAGGGTAAAGCTCAACCGCGCCCTGGGAAATTATGTGGGCACCTGCCACCAAAGGTGCACAGGGCTGGACTGCCTGTCCACTCTCTCTATTGTCACGTACAACATCGACCAAAAGTACGGAACCAATTATTATAACAACTTCATAGAGTTTTTAAAATATATGCAAAAAAATGACCTGGTGGGAAATGCCGGGGTAACTGATGTCAAGGGTGACAGGTCCAAGGGGCCCTCGGACCAGGAAGACAAAGATATGTATCTCAGGGTGGTGGAAAAGAGGGATGACGGCATAGTGGTGAGGGGGGCCAAGGTGCACCAGACAGGTTCGCTTTCCTCCCACGAGATCATAGTGCTTCCCACCCGGGCCATGAGGAAGGGCGATGAGGACTATGCGATCGCCTTTGCTATTCCCTCTGACAGCCCCGGCCTCATCCATGTGGTGGGAAGATCCAGCCTGGATAAGCGGGAGCTGGAGGGCTGTGATATTGGAAATGTCCGGTACTCCAAGTACTGCCCGACCCTCATCTTCAATGATGTGTTTGTGCCCTGGGAGCGGGTCTTCATGTGCGGAGAGGTAGAGTTTGCCGCCGAGATGGTAGTCCGGTTCTCTGCTTTTCACCGCCAAAGCCACGGGGGCTGCAAGTCAGGAAAGATCGATGTCATGATAGGAACCGCCCTTACCTTGATGGAGTACAACGGCACTTCCAAGGCAGGCCACCTGAAACAAAAGGTCATTGACATGATACACCGGGCCGAGACCCTTTATGGATGCTGCCTTGCTGCTTCTTACGAGGGCAAGAGACAGCCCTCAGGGGCTTACTACATAGATACGGTGCTTGCAAATGCCTCCAAGATCCACGAGGGCCGGGAGCTGCCCGAGTCCATCAGGCTGATGGTGGACATATGCGGCGGCTTTGTGGCTGATCTGCCCTCTGACAAGGATCTGGAGAACCCGGACATTGGTCCGCTGCTCAAAAAGTACCTCAAGGCGGTGCCAGATGTGCCGGTGGAAAATCGGGTAAGGATGTACCGGTTGGCCGAAAAACTGGCGATGGAGAGCGCGGATACCATCTCTGACATCCATGGGGGAGGCTCCCCAGAGGCCCACAGGATCACGATCCTTAGGGAGACGGATCTGGAAAAGAAGAAAAAGGCTGCACAAAGGCTTGCCGGCATTGACGGCTAAGGGCCAAAAAAAGGAGTAATGTGGAAGCCATGGTGGAAGCTGCACTTGGGTCTCAATTTGATTGCCTGGTAATAGGTGCCGGGGTAGTGGGTAACGCCATTGCCCGCGAGCTGTCCCGGTTTCGCCTCAGAGTGGGGGTTGTGGAAAAGGAGCTGGACGTGGGCATGGGGACCAGTGCGAGAAATAGCGGGGTTCTGCACTCCGGCATCCATTACACCCCTGGCACCCTTAGGGCTGAGCTGAATGTTGAAGGCAACTCCATGATGGAGGAGCTATGCAGGCAGCTAAAGGTAAAGATTGACTATATTGGCAAACTCACCGTTGCAGGCCACGAAGAAGAGATTCCCACCCTTTACAGGCTAAAAGAGCAAGGAGAGGCAAATGGTGTCCCCGGGCTTGAAATACTCAAGCCTGAAGGGATGGAAAAGCTCCAGCCAGGAGTGAACGGGCTCATGGCCCTTTACTCCCCCTCCACCGGGATCATTTGCCCCTATACCTTTACCATCGCCCTGGCTGAAAACGCCCACCAAAACGGCGTCAGTTTCTTTCTTGGGCAAGAGGTTACAGGGATCCAGAAGACTGAATCAGGATTCTTGGTGAGCACCAGGCAAGAAAAGAGATTTTCCACCAAGGTGTTGATAAACTCTGCAGGGCTATATTCAGACCGGATTGCAAGGTTGGCAGGCATAAATGATTACAAGATCTATCCATGCAGGGGCGAGTACCTGGTGCTTGACAAACGCCTAGGCCATCACCTCTCAACCTTGGTCTATCCTGCTCCTCACAAGGGCAAGGCGGGCCTAGGGATTCACCTTACAAAGACGGTGGATGGCAACATTCTGGTGGGGCCAAGCAATGAATACATAGACTCTCCTGAAAATTGGGCCACCACCGGCCACATCATGGAAAAATTGCGGGAGGAGGGTGAGGGCCTGCTCCCTTCCCTTACTACCTCTGACATAATCAGGAGCTTTGCAGGGGTAAGGCCCAAGCAAAACCCGCCAGAGATTGGCGGATTCAAAGACTTTGTGATTGAGGCCAGGGAGGATGTGAGGGGATTTATCAACCTGGTGGGGATAGAGAGTCCGGGACTTACCTGCTCGCCTGCCATTGCAACAATGGTGCGGGACATGGTGGCCGATCTCCTCCCCATGGAAAAAAGGGAGGATTTTCAGCCTGAGAGGTCGGGAAGGGCAAAGTATTTCCATGAGCTCCCTGCTGAGGAGAGGGCTGATCTTATCGGCCAGGACAAGGACTGGGGCGAAGTGATCTGCCGCTGTGAGCATATAACCAAGAAAGAGCTGATTGAGGCAATTCAGAATCCTCTGGGAGTAAGATCAATTTCAGGGCTCAAGTTCAGGGCGAGGGTGATGATGGGCAGATGCCAGGGGGGATTCTGTCTGCCAAGGATCGTGGAGATACTTGAGAAGGAATTTGGATATAGGCCGGAAGACTTCTTTTCATATAAAGAAGGGTCTAATTTTTTTACTGGGTATGTAAGGCAGCCAGGATGAAGATAAAGAAGGCGAAACGGGACGTGGTGGTGGTCGGCGGGGGCCCGGCAGGGCTTGCCGCAGCCGTCTCTGCCAAAAAAGAAGGCGCTCCCCAGGTGCTGCTTATTGAGAGAGGAAGGGTCTTGGGGGGGATATTGAATCAGTGCATACATGATGGCTTTGGCCTTCATAGGTTCAAGCAGGCCTTGAGTGGGCCCGAGTATGCTCAAAGATTCATAGACGATCTGGAGTCCCTGTCCATTGACGTCATGCTGAATACCATGGTGCTTTCCCTTGATGGGGAAAGGAGGCTCCTTGTTAGCTCTAAAGATGGGTTGATGGAGATAGAGGCAGGGGCAGTGGTGCTTGCCATGGGTTGCAGGGAGCGGACCGCAGGTGCCCTGATGCTGCCAGGGAGCAGGCCCACAGGGGTTTACACTGCCGGAGTTGCCCAAACCCTCATAAATCTTCAAAACATAATGGTGGGCCAAGAGGCGGTCATTTTGGGCTCAGGGGATATCGGCCTCATAATGGCAAGGCGGCTGACCCTGGAGGGGGCCAAGGTTAAGGGGGTTTATGAGATACTCCCCTATGCCAGCGGCCTTCCCAGGAATATCAAGCAGTGCTTAGAGGACTACCAGATCCCGCTCCACCTGGCCACCACTGTGGTTGAGCTTCATGGAAGCTCAAGGCTTACTGGGGTCACGGTGTCCAGAGTGGATGAGGCCCGCAGGCCAGTGCCAGGGACAGAGGAGTTCATACCGTGCGACACCCTGCTCCTTTCAGTCGGTTTGATCCCAGAAAATGAACTTTCAAGAGAGGCCGGTGTGCAAATTGATCCCACAACGGGCGGGGCAGTGGTGGATGACACTTTGATGACAACAGTGCCAGGGATATTTTCCTGCGGCAACGTGCTGCAAGTCCATGATGTGGTGGATGATGTCTCAGAGGAGGCCGAGAGTGCCGGCGCCCATGCGGCCCGCTATGCAATGGGCCGGATGAGCCCCGCCGATACATATGTCCAACTCAGGGCTGGCAAGGGAATCAGATATCTGCTGCCCCAAAAGGTAAGCGGCCAAATGGACTTTGTGCTCTCTGCCCGCGTGACTGAGCCCATGGAGAACAAGGCCCTGGTGCTTCGGGATCAAAACGGAAAAGGTATTCTTAGGAAAAAAAAGATAAGGCTTCATCCGGCAGTGATGGTTAGAGTCAAGGTTGATAGAGATAGGCTCAAGGGCGCAAACAGGATCGAGATGGGAGTCGAATAATGAGGAAGACACTGGTCTGTGTGATTTGTCCCAACGGCTGCCATGTGGAAGCAGAAGTTCAGGAGAGAGGGGGACGTTTAGAGGTCCTGGAAGTGACCGGAGCCCTCTGTAAAAAGGGCGAGAGATGGGTGCGCCAAGAAGTGGTGGAGCCCTTAAGGACCATTTCAAGCAGTGTGCTGGTGGAAGGAGGGGATTTCCCCCTGGTAAGTGTGCGAACTGACTCACCAATTCCCTTGGACTCAATATTCCGGGTAATGGATGAGGTAAAGAGGGCGAGGGTCCGTGCCCCGGTTAGTATAGGCCAGGTTATAATATCTAATCCAGCAGGGACTTCCTGTAATATTATAGCTACGAGGATGGTCAACCCTGCCTAGAAAAACTATCTCTAATCTCCGAAAAAGGCCCCTTTTTTCTTAGCGACCATGGCCCTCATCATGTCGCCTGCATTCTCGGCGTGATCTGCAATGGAGCCGATCATTTCACAAAGGCGCACCATGTGGAAGATAGTAACCGGGTCCTTTTCCAGTGAGAATATCTTGATCTTGAGTTCATCTTCCAGTTCGTCGGCCTCGTGCTCTTGTCTCCTTACCTGGTGGATGATCTCTTTTACTATCTTGCGCTGTTTTTCCGAGTAAGACTCAAAGTACTTCTTTGCCTCAAAGACCAGCTTGCTCAACATCTCAATGGGCTCTATAACAGAGTCCACGAGCAAGAACACATCCTTTTTTAGATTTTCAGGTATCCCCGGCTTTACCCTGTAAGAGAGCCAATTCAAGGATTCTTCCACAGAGTCCAACACCTTGTCTTGCTCTCTTATGTAAAGGAAAAGCTCAAACCGGGAGACAGGCATCTTGGTCCCTTTGGGCAGGTGTCCCCTGATCCTTCGCTTGATGGCGTCTGCCTCACTTTCCAGCTTCACCACCTCGTCCTTGAAATTAATGAACTCTTCGCACTGTTCACTAGCATAACACTCCACCGCCTGCTGAAAGACCCAAGCGCATTCCCTCACCTTTTCTGCGTGCTCCAGCAAGCCTTCAAAGGGGGAGGTGGTGGATGGGGATATTAAAGGGATTCGCATTTCCGGTCCTCCTATCAGAAAGGCTTATTTGCTTTTCAAACCTAAGGAATCTCTAAACAAAATTAAAAGCTCCTTGGTCTGTTCACTCAGCCGAAGACAATTTCCCAAAAGTGCAAAGTATAGCAGTGTTACTTTTGGCTTGGATTGCCCCCGTTGAATTCGAAGAACTTGATTCTTGTCGCACTTGTCGACCAGCTCTTTTAGGCGTTCATACTGGTTTGAAATGTAATTGAAATCCACTCTTTTTCGCCTCATGAGCATGATGGCCGTGTTCCAAAGCAGCCTTGTGACAAAGGCCTTAACATGCCTCAATTCATCCTTTTGCTCCTCATCAAACCCTGGATGGTAATTTTCAAAGTGCTGGCATGTCTGAAAGACAATGTCCCTGTGGCAGGCCGCTATGGACTGGATTACACCGGTGGTCTTGGCATATTGGGCGGTTTTGGAGATGTCTTCTTGTTGAAGTGAGCTGAGGGCCATAAAAATATTATTAATTATCAGACTGGCCATGGCTTCAATTTTTTCTGCTTGGGCCTTGGTGTCTCTTAGGCGCTCCAGATCCTCGGCAAAGGCTGCATCAAAACAGATATCTACGTTGTCCGAGATTTGCCGCAAAAATTGTCCCGTCTGCTCAAAGGTCATGGCTATGGATGCCTTGGGATCTGAAATGCCAATGATAGCCAAAGCTTCCATCTGCTCCTTTTCCTTTTCCTTTTTCAAATGATAGCGGTAGGAGGCAAAAAGGCTAAAAGCTATAAGCCCAAGGAGCGCAATTATGGCAGGGAGCTTGAAGAAATAGATTGCCGTGGCAAACAGAAAAGAGGTGGTAAATGCACCTACAGCCGTGAAGAACCAGCCGCCGATTACTGTAATGACACCCGTCACCCTGTAAACTGCGCTCTCCCGGCCCCAGGCTTGATCCGCAAGGGAAGTCCCCATAGCCACCATAAATGTCACATAAGTGGTGGAGAGGGGCAGCTTCATGGATGTGGCAAGTGAAATTATGGCGCTTGCCACCACCAGGTTTACAGAGGCCCTCACCAGATCAAATGATGGTTTTGTCCCGTCGGGGCCTGGCAAGAGGGTGGTTTTGCTAGGGTCAAGACGGATAGCTATCGCCCTGCGCAGGCCTACTGGCACGACTTTTCTCATAAATCCTACAGCCGCCCATGCGGCCCCTACTATTACCCTGCCAAAAAATGACGAACCAAAGCGCTCAATCCCTATGTCCTGCCTTGCCAGGTTCACCTCAGTGCTGGTCACTGTCCTGGCCTTCCGTGAAAGCCAAAGGGTGGCTACCATTATGGATCCGGCCATCAATAACAACATGGTATTGGCCTTGACCGGCTTTTCCAAGGCCTCCATAGTGGCCCTCAACGGGTCACCCAAGCTGGATGCCAGCTGGTAGGCATTGAGCCCGGCCAAGGGAACCCCGATGAAGTTGACCAGATCGTTTGCCGCAAATGCCATTGCAAGGGAAAAGGTGCCCACCAGCACAATGGGCTTCAGTATGTTTATCCGGGTGAAAAGGCTGAGGAAGTGGAAGATTATTCCAAACACTAGAAAATTAAAGGAGAGGATCATCATGCTGTGAGTTTTGATCCAGGCAATGGTCTCAGGGGTTAGGAAGGAAGCCCCCTTGGAGCCTTTTATCAGGATAAAGTAGGTGATAATGGACAGGGCAAGCCCGCCCCACAGGGCACCGTAACGTTTGAGGCGGGGCATGTAGTCAAATGTAAAGACCAAACGGGTGAAAAATTGGGCGATCACGCCGGAAAGGAATGCAACCACCACAGAGAGGAGGATACCCATTATTATGGCCAAGGCCTTCGCGGTGTTGATATACTTGATTAAGCCTGAAAGGCTTTCGCCTTGGCCAAGCAGCTTGAAGATTGATACGGCCACCGCAGCCCCCAGGAGCTCGAAGACTATGGAAACCGTGGTGGATGTGGGCATTCCAAATGTGTTAAACAGATCCAGCAGGATGACATCTGCAAGCATCACCGCGAGAAATATGGTGATAAGCTCAGGCATAACGAAGTAGCGTGGATAAAATATGCCCTTCCTTGCCACTTCCATCATGCCGCTGGAAAACGTTACTCCAGCAAGTATGCCGAGACTGGCCACGATCATGATTATGTGCCTGGGGGCCACCTTGGAGCCGATGGAGGAGTTGAGGAAGTTTACGGCATCGTTGCTCACTCCCACCATCAGGTCAAATATGGCAAGAGAGCCCAGGATGATCAGGCAAAACAGATACAGTTCCATTATGAGGCCATTACCTCCGGGGTGCCCGAGGGCCAGGAATTTACCTTGCCGGTTATAAAAAAATGGCGCCTCCTTTGCCGATGTCTTCTACCAGGAACCCCTTTATATTTCAATAACAATGAGGCTTTTTGTTGACTTCCGGTTTTATTTTGCGAGAACATACAAGTCATCTTCAAGGCCATTACATTTGTCAAAAGTTTAGAGTGCAGCGGAAGGTCTTTCAGGTTCTGGACGGGGCCACCGGTACATATCTTGGGCGCTGCCGCGGTTTTTCAGCCAATCAAGGGGGGCTTCTTGTAAGGCAAGGAGTGGCATGAAGGCCAAGGAGAGATTTTTGTGTTGGTGCCAGGATGGCACCGTTGCCCCTGTCACCAAGAGGGCCACTGTAAACCTGTTGGCCGAAACTGGCACCAGGGCCTCGGCAATTATTAGGTTGCTGGATTTTGCCGATAAGTCAGCCTAAGGTTTAAACAGGTGTTCTCTGTAGTATTTGAGTTCATTGATGGATTCTTTTATATCGCTCAAGGCCAAGTGCTGTTTTTGCTTTTTAAAGGAGGGGAGAGCAGGATACCACCGCTTGGCAAGCTCCTTGATGGTGCTGACATCAATATTCCGGTAGTGCAAGTAGTTATTTAAGAGCGGCATGTATTTTACTAAAAATCTCCTGTCCTGCCAGACAGAATTTCCACACAAGGGGGAATGGCCCATCTTGCAATGGGCTGAGATAAACTGGAGTGTCCTGCGCTCGGCCTCGTGGCAATCTGTCCGGGAGGCAAAGACCTTTTCCAGTAGCCCGGATGCCGTGTGTTGCTCGCGGCTCCAGCTGTCCATAGACTGGAGCTGTTCCGGTTCATAATGTATGACAATGTCAGGCCCTTCTGCTATGATCTCTAACTGTGAATCAGTAATCACAGAGGCGATCTCTAAGATCACATGCAAGTCAGGGTTTAGGCCTGTCATCTCAAGGTCTATCCATACCAGAAGGTCTTTGGAGATAGTTGGCATCTGAGCATCTCCTCTGAAAAGAAATTTTAGACGTATTGGAAAATAAGGCCCTTCAGGCCGGATGCAGTATCGGCTATTAGTTGAGCGCGTGTCAAGTTTCTAGGGGCGCAGGCAAAAAAAGAAGGAGAAAGGAAGTGAGCTCATCTAAAGACAAAGTTTCTGCCATGAAGAAGGTGTATGTGACTATTTTTTCAGATAAAACAACTGGTCCATTTACCTTTGATTTCATTTATGGGGTAGGGCCAAGAGGCCTTACTCCCTTTGAGATGTTACTCGGCGAAAAGGAGGCAGGGGAAGAGGCAAAGGTGGTGGTCAGAGCAGATCAACTTTCAGAGATGTTTGGCCACCTCTCCTTCCTGTTGCCGCCCCTGGCTCCAGGCCAAGAGGGCGCAGCACTGAAGATCAAGGTGGAGAGGATAGAAGAGCCCGGTCAGAAGGAAATTATAAAGGCCATGGCAGAGGCTTCTACGGGTTGCAGTTGTTGTGGCAGCCACTGAAAGGGCTTTATTTAGGATATGGCCACCAGGGTTTGGAAGCTTTTTGTACTCTTTTCTTTACTTGTGGGTTTGCCTCTTTTAGGGGTGTGGGTCCATGGGCTTCCTGTCCACCGGTATCTGGTATTCCCGCCGCCAAAGGCTGAATACATTGATCACGCCCCATTTTCTTGGAAGGCCTTTTGCCTTTATTCCTTACTCATCTTTTCCCTGACCTTTCCCCTGGCCTGGAGATGGATAAGGTCAGGGCGTGGCGCCAAGAAAGGGGGAGGCGGCCAACAGGGAAGGTTGCCCTGGTGGGGATACTTAGGGGTGGTAACGGGGGCATCGGCATGGATCCTTGCCTGGACCAGACTTGAGTGGTTTAGCCCCTGGCAACTCCATACCTTCACACCCCTGTGGTGTTCTTTTATCTTGGTGGTAAACGCCATTTCGCAAAAACGTGGGGGCAAGTGTTTCATGCTCAAGCGCCCCCGCCTCTTCCTTCTGCTTTTTCCAGCAAGCTCTGTTTTTTGGTGGTTCTTTGAATACTTGAACAGGTTCGTGCAAAACTGGCACTATCTGGGTGGAGAGGTAAGCGCTGGCCAGTATTTGCTCTATGGTTCGATTTCTTTTTCCACCGTGCTTCCTGCAGTGCTAAGCACAAAAGAGCTGCTCCTTACGTTTCCAAGCCTGAATCAGGCCTTTTCAGGTTTTGTTCGGGCTCCATGGATAAACCATCCCCTTCTAGGGGCCATTTTGCTCTTGAGTGCAAGTGCAAGCCTTTTCTTCATAGGGGTCTGTCCCAACTATTTATTTCCCATGCTATGGGTTGCCCCTCTCCTGATGATAACGGGGCTGCAAATCCTTGGAAGAGAGCCTCATGTCTTTGCCGCCATTTCAAGGGGGGATTGGCGGGACGTGGTATCAGCTGCCTTTGCAGCGCTCCTTTGTGGGTGGTTTTGGGAGATGTGGAACTATTGCAGCTTAGCAAAATGGGAGTATTCGGTCCCTTTTGTGCAAAGATTCCACCTTTTTGAGATGCCGCTTTTGGGATATGCAGGCTATCTTCCCTTTGGACTTGAGTGTTATGCAGTAGCTGGGTTGGTGGAGGGGTTTTTGGCCGAAAAATCTCTCTAGCTCACTGGGAGCTCGCATTCTTTTATAAGCCCCGTTAGGTCATCCAGGCCTTGGAGTTCACCAGGCCCCTCCTCAATTGTAAAAGCGCTCTCTATCACATTTAGGTCTTTTAGGGCGGCCTTAATACACAAGGGAGGTGCCTGGGAGTATATCTCTCTTACGCGGTGGAGTTGTTGGCCCATGAACCAGATTTGGCGCAGGGAA
>JAMOVZ010000067.1 GCA_027061865.1 Desulfobacterales bacterium | reverse complement strand
CCTGATGCCACTGCCGCGGGAGGAGATTTGCTCCCACTGAAATCACCCCGCTCAGGCTTGGGTAATCCAAGAATCTGGCCTCATCGCCGTCATAGATTCGAAAACGGCTCCGTCCCCTCGCTGCCTTTTGATAGTTGTTGGCCCTGTCCAAATCGCCCACAAAGATAAGTCCGGCAACTGAAGGGAGGCAGGTAAGCTCCTTGAGGATGGCGGTCCTGATATTTTTCCTCTTAAGGGGTCGTTTGGCCTTTTGGATCAGGCCCGGGTCGTTTAGCAGGATGAAGGGAAGATCAGTAATGGATCCGTACTCTTTATAGAGTGATGGAAGGCCTCTATTGCTGTGATACATGAGGGGCGCATCCACCCAGAATATGGAATCCCTTCCCTCTTTGTTCTCCACGCTGGACTGCAGCCCAAACAGGGTCCTTCTTGTCTCCTCTTCATTTGGTCCGGTTATCCAGACCATGATGGGGATTCTGCCCTTTGTGAGCTCCAAGGTCTGGACCAACAGCTCTCGCTTGGCATTCAGGCTCAAGCTAAGACCTTCTCCCCCCCGGGGGCCTGCAACAAAGATTCCTTGGGCAAATCCGGCTATTCTGGAAAGGCACTTCTCCAAAGACGAGCTGTGGATCAAGCCTTCTTTTGTGAGGGGAGTTATCAGTTCAACGATCAATCCGCGAGGGGCGCCTAAATCCTCCATTCAACCTGAACTCCTCTCTACCCAAGATGTCGTGCAAGTGGGCGATCCCTATGATACGCCTGCTGTTGTCCACAATGGCGAGATGAGTAATCCCATAGAGCTCCATCAGGGCCAGGGCCTCTGCAGCGCTCTGGTCCTGGTCAATGGTCTTGGGGCTGGGAGTCATGATCTCGTCTACCACCAGGCCATGGATGTCGCGTTTTTTGAGAAGGGCCCTGCGGAGATCCCCGTCCGTGATGATCCCTAAGAGCCTTCCATCACGGTCCTCCACCAGGGTGGCCCCGATCCGCTTTTCATCCATCTCCTTGAGGGCATCGCTTAAACTAGTGCCAGCTTTTACCACAGGAACGCTTTGGCCGGTTAACATGATTTCGCGCACCTTCACAGCCAGTCTCTCACCAAGGGAGCCGCCCGGGTGGAACCTCTTGAAATCCTCCTTGCCGAATTTACGCATCTTTATCAATACCACTGCCAGGGCATCGCCCATGGCAAGGGCCGCGGTGGTGCTGGCCGTCGGAGCCAAACCTAAAGGGCATGCCTCGCGTTCCACACCCACATCGATTACCACATCACTGTGTTCAGCCATCGGGGAGTCCGGAGCACCTGTGAAAGAGATGATGGCCGCCCCCATTGTCTTAAGGATGGGGAGGATGCTGTTTATCTCCGGGGTTTCTCCACTGTTGGAGATGGCGAGGATAATGTCGTCAGGCGTCACCATCCCAAGATCGCCATGGATCGCTTCTGCAGGGTGCAGGAACAGAGAAGGGGTGCCCGTGCTGTTAAGGGTTGCTGCGATCTTTCTTGCGATGAGGCCCGATTTTCCCATTCCGGTAAGAATGACCCTGCCCTTGGCCTTTAGGATCATGTTAACCGCCCTCACAAACTCAGGGCCCACCCGTTCCACCAGCCCAAGGATTCCATGGGCCTCTATTTTTAGCACCTCTTTTGCCTGGTCCAACACGGCGTCATTCACGGCTCAATTTCCACCCTTTCCAGCTTCCAAGCTTCAATGGATCAAATGCCTGATTATTCCCTTGGAATATATGGGTAACTGTATATGCCTGTTACCATTTTCCTTGACACATCTCAAGGGGGAAATAGAGGGGGAGTGGGTGATTTCTCTTGACAGGATGGAGCGATTTTAATACCAGATTTTGCTCAAGCCTGCAGGGGCATTTTGCCGAATAAGGACCTGTGGGATAAAGTTTTATCCAGAAGATGAAGAGTTTTTGTTGGCAGTGCAATCTTGGATCGCTTTTTGGCGGACCTAAACCCGGATAATCCAAAACATAAAAAGGAGAGCAGCAATGGAATACTCGGTGAGCCCTGATGGAGAGAAGTTCCCTCTGCCCGGTGAAGAGGATTACAAGCAGGAGTTTGAAAGGCTCAAAGCCATTGTAGAGGAAAAAAGGGAGCAGGGCCACGAGATAGTTGTGGTTATGGGCCTTGGCTTTGTGGGGGCAGTGATGGCAGGGGTTGTGGCAGACTCAGTGGACAAAAACACTGGAAAGCCTGCCAAGTTCGTGATCGGGATGCAACGGCCAAGCCCCCGGAGCTTTTGGAAGATCCCATTGTTTAACAGGGGGATTTGTCCTATCCAGGCAGAAGACCCTGAGGTGGCTCCTCTAATTGAACGTTGTGTGAGGGACAAGGGAACCCTTACGGCCACCTTCACCTACGACGCCTTGAGCCTTGCCGATGTGCTGGTGGTGGATGTGCAGTGCGATTTTATCAAACAGGAGCTGGGAAACCTGAGGAGTGGCTATGCAGACATAAGCGCCTTGGAGGAGAGCTTCCGTGTGATTGGGGAAAATATAGGGCCAAAGTGCCTTGTCCTCATTGAGACCACAGTTCCTCCCGGCACCACTGAATATGTGGCCTATCCCATCATAAAAAAGGCCTTCAAGAAGAGGGGGATTGATAGCGAGCCCCTCTTGTCACACAGCTTTGAGCGGGTCATGCCCGGCAGGGAATATGTCCGCTCGGTAAGGGATTTTTGGCGGGTATGTAGCGGCATCAATGACGAGAGCAGGGAAAGGGTGGTCAAGTTTCTATCGGAAATATTAAATGTGGAAGAATATCCGCTTACGGTGCTGGAAAAACCCATTGAAAGCGAGACTTGCAAGATAGTGGAGAACAGTTACAGGGCCACAATCCTGGCCTTCATGGATGAGTGGAGCCGGTTTGCAGAGACCAATGGTGTGGATCTCATCAAGGTGATTCAGGCCATAAAGGTCCGTCCCACCCATGACAACATTATTTTCCCTGGCCCTGGGATCGGGGGCTACTGTCTTCCCAAGGACGGGGGCC
>JAMOVZ010000066.1 GCA_027061865.1 Desulfobacterales bacterium | reverse complement strand
TTCACCTCTGTGCCTTTGCCCGGCTCGGATTTTACCTCTAGATTGCCGCCAGTCTCTTGTGCAGACTGTTTTAGCAAAGGCAACCCAAGACCTACATGCCTCTCGGTCCTGGTGGTGACAAATGGATCATCCACCATTTTCAAAAAATCCTCATCCATTCCCCTGCCATTGTCTTTGACCGAAATACAAAGCATGTCTTTTTCGGTATCCCTTTCAACACTGATCTCTACAAGAGACGCCCCCGCCCTAATGGCATTTTCCGCAATGTCCAAAACATGTAGAGACAAATCTTCCATGTCTCCAATCTCTCATTGCTCGTAGAGGACCTTGCGGCCATCTATAGAGGCCAGCGCCTTGGCTAACTCTGACCAACAAGCCCTCTCAACCAGTAAGTGTGTAAATACTCTGCCTATCTGCTCAGGGCTATGGGCATCCGAGCTGGTAAGAAGAGGGAATTTCCTGCATTCCTCAAAACGCCCCCTTGCCTCACTGGGTGTCATGGCAGAGGAGATTTCAAGGGCATTCAGCTTGAGCCCTGGAGGGATAAATCCCAATTGACCCAAGATGCTGAAACTCACCCGATCCACATGGGCCGCTACGGCCAAGCCGTTTCGCTGGTGTATGGCATCTACCACCTCATCCAACATTAGGCTTGTGGCCCCAATGAGGAGGCGCGTGTTTATGGCATCCACCATGTCGTGCTCATCTGCCACCACCTGTATTCCAAAGAGCTCCTCATCGTTTTGCCCCGGCTGAAGTTGCCCATATACCAATTCTTGCATGGATATGGCATCACCGGGGTCTTGGAACAGTCCCAAAATATGGACTTCCTCAGAGGTCGTCACCTCTATGCCAGGGATAATCACCAAGTCCGTGTTGCGGGCCGAAGCAATGACTGCCTTCACATTTTCAGCGCTGTTATGGTCAGTCACGGCCAAAAGGTCCAGATTTCTCTCACAGGCCGTCTTGACTATCCTGCTTGGCGTCATGTCCAGGCTGGCACATGGAGAAAGGCAGGTATGGACATGGAGATCGGCCTTAACAGCCTTAAGTGTACCTCCTCTCATCCTTTCGGCGTCACCCCCGAAGGCCTTTCCCTGCCAAGATCAAGTCCCGGACAGCCCCATTTCAAACAACCTGCCCACCACCTCAAAGGCGGGCAGATCACTGATCATAATGGGAATCCCCTCCTCTTCTGCCTTTTGGAGAGTCTGCGGTTCTGGTTCTCTCCCGTTTACAAGGATGATGCCGGCAAGGGACTTGATTGCAGCAACTGCCACAATGTTCTGATGGGTCTGAAGTGTTATCCATAAGTCGCCCTCCTCTGCATTGGAGAGCACATCACTTAAAAGATCACTCACATAGCCCCTTGTCACATCTTTATCAAGGCGCTCAGAGGCACTCTTTACTTTTAATCCCAGCTTCTCTACGATCTCAGACAACTTCATAGGGCACCCAGCCGTCAAAAGGAAGCTCTAGTCCTCCACTGTCTTTCCCCTGAAGCTCTCCACTATCTCGATCACTTCCGAGTCTTTTACCTGGCCATGGGTTATGTCATCTATGACCATCACTGGAGCCAACCCACAGGCCCCGATACATCTTACGGCCTCAAGGGTGAATTCCCTGTCTTCAGTGGTCTCGCCGAACTCCACTCCAAGATGCCTCTGGAGTTTCTCTGCAAGTTTATTGGAGCCCTTTACAAAACAAGCAGTACCCAGGCAGACTCGAACGGTGTGGCGGCCCCGCGGCACCATGCTGAAAAAGGAGTAAAAGGTAACGACTCCAAACACATCTGATGGAGGGATACCCAATCCAAGGCCTATATAATTTTGGACGGGCACGGGCAGGTATCCTACTATTTCTTGGACCTGCTGGAGCACGGGAATAAGTCCACCCCTTTTTGTCCTGTAAGCTGCCAAGATCTCATCGATCTTTTCTTTGGCCTCAGGGATTCCCTCTTCTTCAAGGAATTTGCGGAAATTTTCAGTGATTCGCTCGGGGTCACTGGGCCACGGCCTGGTACCCAATCCCGTGGTGCTGGGCAATATCTCGACCAGCCCCTCGCAGTGCTCCAGCAGACTCCTGTGGTGGTAGTTAAAGGGGAGTTGCACCGCACTTATTACTGGTATTTCCTTTTCCCCAGGGGCCTGCCACCGAACTCCGTCTTTTTCAATGGCGCTATAACTAATCCCATCTAGAAAGGGGACCAAAGGCAGTATCTCTTCCTCCCAAATCTGCTGGCTGCTCTTCTCCGGCCACTGTTGGCCAAGCCTGTTGGCTAGTTGGGTGTAGATCCAAGTCTCGGGCTTGGAGTCCCCCAGTGGAGGCAGGGCGCGCCTCACCCGGCTCACCCTTCGCTCACAATTGGTATAGGTGCCTTCATCTTCACACCACGCGGCCGAAGGGAGCACCACATGGGCATATTTTTGGGTCTCAGTATCTATGCTATCTTGGACGACCAAGAACTCCACCTTTTCCAAAGCCTTCTTGATATCAGGCATCTGGGGATTGGCAATGGCAAGGTTTTCCCCCACGAGATAGAGCATCCGCACCCTCCGCCCACCATTTTGGGAGCCGCTCACATTTGCCATCAGCCTCACAAAGTCCAGTCCCGCCTGGGAGTTCAAGGAGCAATTCCAGGCCTTCTCGAACCTTTCCCTTGCAGCCCCATCCTCAACATTTTCATACCCGGGCAAATAGCCGGGCAATAGGCCCATATCGCAGGCACCTTGAGAGTTAGAAAGGCTGCCCAAGCAACTCACCCCGCCAAGATCATTGTCCAAATTTCCCAGCAGACCTTGCAGCGTAATGAAGCTCTTGGCCATGGAAGCCACAGTTGGGCCATAAACAAGGGCGCAGGGCTCCTCGGTGTCCAGGAAATCCACAGCTGCCCTTATCTTCTCTTCTGAAAGGCCGGTCCTTTCAGCCACTACCGAGATGGGAAAGTTGGAAGCAATCTCTTCTAATTCATCACCACCCTTTCTTCCGCGCTCCAAGAGCTGGCCGATTACCCCGTTTATGAATACTAACTCTGTACCAGGCTTTAAAATAAGGTTGGGCGAGGCGAATTCTCCAATCTTTGTGGGCTTCGTGTTTATCACCATCAATTTGGACTCATTATGGACCACGGCCCGTTTAATAAAGGTGCCTGCCACAGGATTTTCCTCGGTTATGTCAGAGCCTATCAGCATAATCCGTTTGGCATCTTCCAGCCGGCCAACGGGCGGATTGATGCCATTTCCCGCAAACGGGGAAGTGATGTTGTTTGTTCCAATCACCGCGCGGAATAGCTTTTGGATGAGATAGAGCGATTCATTTGTGCTCCTGGCAGAGCAGACAGCCGCAATGGCCTCAGGGCCGTCCTGCTCCTTGATCTCTTTTATCTTGGAAGCAATGAGATCCAAGGCCTCATCCCAAGAGGCCTCCACCAGCTTGCCGTTTTTCCGGACCAGAGGATGGCTGAGCCGATCGGAGCTGTTAACAAAATCGTAGCCAAAGCGTCCCTTAACACAAAGGCGGCCCAGATTAGGCAAGGCATCTTCTACACCTTCCACC
>JAMOVZ010000065.1 GCA_027061865.1 Desulfobacterales bacterium | reverse complement strand
GTGAAGGCCTCTTTCCAGGCCAACCATATCGACATGAAGCCCCTTGGCGATATGGAGGCCACCCTTATAACCTTGATAGTGGGAAACCCGGAGGTGGATTTTATTTACCGGGCCGACCTTGATGGAAAAAAGGTAGAGGTGGATACGAGAGAATTTGACAAGATGCTTGGGCAAGGGGCCCACCGCAGTAGCCCCCAGGCATTAAGGTTGCTCAGAACCCTTTTGAGTGGTGGAAACCAGTAGGGGCCATTCATTAACAGAGGGAGGCAAAAGGCATGGCAAAGCTCAAGGTAGAAGATTTAAAGAAGATCAAAGAGAATGCGGCCAAGAGCCTCAGGCTGAGAGAGGGAGAACACCGCGTAAAAGTAGTGGTCCATATGGGCACGTGCGGGATAGCGGCAGGTGCCCGTGAAATAATGAAAGCATTGCTTGACGAGATCGAGAAAACAGGAGCCACGGATATCATAGTTACATCATCTGGTTGCGCAGGGCTTTGCAACCATGAGCCCATGATAACCGTGGAAATGCTGGATCAGGCTCCTGTCAAGTATGTAAAGCTCGATGCGGAAAAGGTAAAAAAGATTTTCGAGGAGCACATAATGAAGGGCAAACCCGTAGTTGAATATGCCTTGGCCGTGGGCAGTGAGACCACCCATTAAAGGCCAAAAAGATAAGCTCAAGAGCCCTGATATAATTGGTGTGAGGTTTAGGCTATGGCAAAAGAGTATCGTGTTCACCTGATGATCTGTGCAGGCACTAGCTGTGTTTCGAGCGGATCCCTGGATGTCAAGCAGGCCCTGGAGGAAGAGATAAAGAAACAGGGCCTTGAAGATGAGGTTTATATAGGAACTACTGGGTGCAATGGTTTCTGTGCCTCTGGACCCCTCATGGTTGCGTATCCAGATGGCATCTTTTACCAGAAGCTGAGCGTAGAAGATGTCCCCTTGTTTGTAGAGGAATATCTGCTCAAAGGACGGGTGGTGGAAAAGCTTCTGTTTAAAACACCCAAGGAAGCCCAACCTATCCCAAAGATTACAGACATTGGTTTTTTCAGCCACCAGATACTGGTTGCCCTTAAAAACAGAGGCCTGATCGATCCTGAGAAGATAGAAGACTATATCGCCCGGGACGGCTACTTGGGAGCCGCAAAGGCGCTTCTGGAGATGACACCGGAAGAGATTGTCGAAGAAATAAAGGCCTCAGGGCTCAGGGGGCGGGGTGGGGCAGGTTTCCCCACAGGGTTAAAATGGCAGTTCTGTGCCGCTGCCGAGGGAAGCCCCAAGTACATCCTCTGTAATGCCGACGAGGGAGATCCTGGAGCATTTATGGACCGCTCCATCCTGGAAAGTGATCCCCACGCAGTGCTCGAAGGGATGATAATAGGGGCAAAGGCCATTGGGGCCCACAAGGGATATATTTATGTGAGGGCAGAATACCCATTGGCCATAAAGAGGCTCAATGTTGCAATCGCCCAGGCCAAAGAGTTGGGGCTTTTGGGGGAAGACATCCTGGGCTCTGGATTCGACATGGATATAGAGCTCTACTATGGCGCTGGGGCCTTTGTGTGTGGAGAGGAAACGGCCCTTATGCGCTCCATTGAGGGCAAGCGCGGGATGCCAAGGCCCAGGCCTCCGTTTCCAGCACAGAAAGGACTATGGGATAAGCCAACAGTATTAAACAATGTGGAAACATTTGCCAATGTGCCCCAGATCATCTACCGGGGAGCGGACTGGTTTGCCAGCCTTGGCACTGAAAAAAGTAAAGGCACAAAGGTCTTCGCCCTCTCAGGCCGTGTCAATAATATAGGGCTTATCGAGGTCCCCATGGGCACGCCCCTTAGGACAATCATATATGAAATAGGCGGGGGCATCCCGGAGGGAAGGCGACTAAAGGCAGTGCAGATTGGAGGGCCTTCAGGAGGATGTGTGCCGGAGAGCCTCATTGACACCCCTGTAGACTATGAATCCATTGCAAAGACTGGGGCCATTGTGGGCTCAGGCGGTATGGTGGTGATGGATGAGACCACCTGTATGGTGGATGTGGCGAAGTTTTTCTTGGAATTTACCACTGAAGAGTCATGTGGAAAGTGCAGCCCTTGCCGTGAAGGCACACAGCAGTTGCTCCATATCCTGGAAAAGATAACGGAGGGCGAGGGTGAGCCCGAGGACTTGGAAAAGCTGGAACAACTGGCCAGGGTGCTTCAATCGGCTTCACTTTGCGGGTTGGGCCAGACCGCGCCAAATCCAGTGCTTACCACCTTGAGGTATTTTCGCCACGAATACGAGGCCCATATCTATGACAAACACTGTTTGACCGGATCTTGCAAGAGGTTAAGCGCTCCTCCTTGCCAGTCGGCCTGTCCCACCGGCCAGGATGCAGCCACATATGTTGCACTAATTGGGCATGGGAAGATCGAGAAAGCCTGGGAAATAATCCGGAAGGACAATCCATTCCCAATGACACTTGGCAGGGTATGCCCGCATCCTTGCGAGAGTAATTGCAGGAGGGGTGAGGTTGACCAGCCTATAAGCATATGTGCACTCAAGCGTTTTGCAGCTGACAGCATGCGGGAGAAATTAAAGGAGATCGAGCCTGCACGCCTGCGTTTCCCAGATGACAAGGTTGCAGTCATTGGAGCCGGCCCTGCAGGGTTGACCGTGGCCCACGACCTTTCACTGAAAGGCTATCCTGTAACCGTGTTTGAACGGCTCCCCGTTGCAGGGGGGATGCTTTATGCAGGGATACCCGAATATAGATTGCCTCGTGATGTGCTCAATGATGAAGTGGAGGCCATAAAACGCCTGGGAGTGGAGATAAAGCTGGGCGTCACTGTTGGCAAAGATGTGACATTTCGAAGCCTCAAGGAGCAGGGATACAAGGCCTTTTTCCTTGGAGTGGGGGCTCACAAGGGCCTGAAGCTCAGGATACCCGGGGAGGATGAGTACGAAGGGTTCATTGACGCCATAGAATTTTTGAGAGGTGTGAACATAGAAGGGAAGAAAGCCCCTGGAAAGAAGGTATGTGTGATTGGGGGTGGAAATTCTGCCATTGATGCGGCTCGCACTGCTTGGCGCCTTGGAGTGGAGGAAGTCCGGATAGTATATAGGCGGCAGCGTGAGCAGATGCCTGCAAATCCCGCAGAGATAGAGGCTGCCTTGGAGGAGGGGATACGGATAGATTACCTGACAGCACCTGTAAGAATATTGGGTGAAAATGGCAAAGTGGTTGGCATGGAGTGTATCCGCATGGAACTAGGTGAGCCAGACGAATCTGGAAGGCGGCGGCCGATCCCCATAAAGGGGTCAGAGTTCGTGATAGAGTGCGATGTAATCATTCCTGCCATAAGCCAGCAGCCGGACCTCTCTTTTCTTGGCCCTGACGAGGAATTTCACATAAGCCGCTGGAACTCCTTTGTAGTAGATGAGACCACGCTGGCTACCAATATCCCGGGGTTCTTTGCGGGCGGCGATGCGGTCACAGGCCCTGCAACAGTGGTGGCGGCCATTGGGGCGGGCCATAGAGCAGCGGTTTCCATAGACTGTTACCTGCGGGGCAAGGACTA
>JAMOVZ010000064.1 GCA_027061865.1 Desulfobacterales bacterium | reverse complement strand
GGTCATCCCTGCCACCCTGGCACCAGGAAAATTCTTGTCAGGGGGGAAGGCCTTCTCCCTTGCCACCATCAGGGCTGTGAGGTTAGCCAGTGTTCCGTCGGAGGTGATATTTCCGAGCGCCACCCTGGGGTTTTGCATGTGTTTCTCATAGAATCTGTCGGTACGGTTGAATACAAGCCTGTGAAGCCAGGCAACAAACTCACGCTCCACAAAACTGGATGCCTTGGCAGTTTCAATCTTTACCTGGTTTTGGTTGAGGGCGGCTATTATCATCTCCAGGAGGATCATGAAGTAAGGGATAGCGCTTATCATGTGGCCGATGTAATAAGGGCTTCCCACCTTGACCGAGTGGTCTATTACCTTTCCCTTGATTTCAGAGAGGACATCCTTTATCAGTTTCGGCTCGTCAGGGATATGGGTTTGGTTGAAGATCTGGCTAAGCTCAGGGAGTGTGATGGCGCTGTGGATGCCGCCCTTTTCCTGGAAAAAGTCATGGATCATCTCCAGCAATTCATGGCCGAACTCTATGAATTTGTCAGGGGAATCCGGCATTATGAAAAGCTTTCTCAAATATTCGAGATTTGATTTCACCTTTTTGGGCGAAGCCTGCATGTTGTATCCCCCTATTGTCTAGGTATGGGAGGAATCATCATAAGAAGCCTTTTGTTTCAAGCCCTTCTCCACTTGACCAGTGTACCAGTCTATCTGCCTGCAAATGCCACGGATTATCCTTACATCGCGTGCTCGGAGTGGCATGCGGGAGAGGAACCTGCGGATGTTTAGAAGCCAGTGCTCCGGATTCTGAGGGTCAAGGAAGCCGATCTTTGTCAGGACCTCTTTTAGGTGGTCGTACATGCCTTCCAATTCAAACTTGTTTGCCATCCTAGGAAGATCTTTTGGTTTCTCTTCCCTGGCAGCCATAAATATCTCATAGGCGAAGAGGAGCACGGAGTGGGCCAGATTAAGGGATGCGAACCTTGATGTGGGGATAGTGGCAATAGTATGGCAATACTTCAGGTCCTCGTTGGTAAGCCCCCGGTCTTCGCACCCAAACAAGATGGCAACAACGTTTTGCTGCGTAATGTCTATCAGGTCCTGGGCCAGTGAGCGGGGATCTGTGAGCGCGGGCCTGAGGGAGCCTGTCCTTGCAGTGGTGCCTACCACATAACTGAATGGGCCGAGGGCGGGACGCAACTCCTCATGGACCTCCATCTGTTCTATAACCTCGATAGAGGGGCCGGTGGCGGTTTTCACCACACGCGAGAGATCACAGTTCCTTGGGTTGACCAAATGGAGATGGCTGAGTCCCATATTGGTCATGGCGCGGGCTGCAAATCCTATGTTTTCCGGAATCTGCGGCTCTACTAAAATAATATGGATCTTGTCCAGGTCTGCCTTGTACTTCATTCAACTCTGAAGAATCTTGAGGATTTCAGTTATCAGTTCGTCATTATCAAATGAAAATGACACGGTCCCCTGGTCCAGATCAAAGTAAATGAGTTTGCAACCAAAGTCCCTTGCCACCTCTTCCAGGAGCGCCTTGAACTTGACTACCTCAGGATGGTCCAGTTGGTCCACATCCTTTGGGAAGAGGTCTACCTCTATGATGCCGTGGTCATCTATCTCCATCAATACCTCACCCAGAACAATAAAGTTCCTGCCAAAATAATAAAAGCCCCTATCAGAAAAATGGTAGCAAATGATGTGGCATCCAGCAATATGCCGCCAATCAGGGGACCGATCAGCATTCCAACACTGTGCGCCTGTGCCAGCAGACCCATGACAGAGCCCATGGCCCCTGTTTTTCTCCCCTCTATTACCGCCAAGGCCATTATGGCGGGAAGCGACACTCCTCCTGCCACCCCGAACAGTGTGTTGGCCAAGGCTAGATGCAAAAAACTGGAGGCAAAGGCAAGGTAGATGGTGGAGGCCGCTGCTGAAATTCCCCCTAAGGTTACAAGGAGCTTCTTGTTATACCTGTCGGCCAAATAGCCCATAGGGGCCTGAAGAAGACCCGCCACCAGCACATTCACTGCCACCACCACGCCTATCAAGGAACTGGACAGTTTGATAACGGTGCTTGCCAGAAGCGGAATGAAGGCCCATGTTATCCCAATGCA
>JAMOVZ010000063.1 GCA_027061865.1 Desulfobacterales bacterium | reverse complement strand
CCTCTCCTTGGCCTTTTCTGCAGCAAGCAGGCTCGCTGCATAGTTGCCGGAAGTCTTGGCTTCGCCCGTGCCTCCAGGGGCCGCCCTCACATACTCGGTCTCAACCCAGATCTTTACAGGATTGAGCCCTTCTTTGTAATAAGCAGCAACCGGCCCTATGATTATGTAGAAGAGGTATGTATCAGAAGGCTTCACACCCAGGTGTGGCTCTGTAGCAATCATGTTGGGCCGGATGTAAAGAGATGTGCCCTTGGTGTGTGGAACCCAGTCCCGATCCAAAGTGATCAATTCCTTGAGCCCATTCATTACCAGGTCCACATCAATCTCTGGCATGCAAAGCCTCTTGGCAGAGCGGTTCAGGCGGAGGAAATTGTCACGAGCCCTGAAAAGATATATCTCCCCTCCCTTTCCCCTGTAAGCCTTGAGTCCCTCAAAGACCTCTTGGCCATAGTGAAGCACCATGGCAGCGGGATCCAAAGACAGATTGCCATAAGGGACTATACGTGGATCATACCAGTCCTTGGAGCTTTCATAGTCCATAACAAACATGTGATCCGTAAAGATAGTGCCAAATCCCAGGCTGGCTTCATCCACTGGTTTGGGTTTAAGCTGTTCTGGCTCACATCTTTGAATCTTGATTTCCATCGCTCTCCCCCCTAACTGCTCCTAATCTCCGTTGCTTTCATGCCCCTATTACCATAGGGCTTGCCAAATTACAATCCAAGTTCTTCCATGCTTTGTTAGGACTAGGGCCTGGTGGTGGCAAGGAAGAGGTTTTCGTGAAGGGGTATCTCTCGAAACAGCCAGGTGCCCACAGTGACGACCAAGCCTTTTGGAGCCGTTTTGGCATAGATTCTAGTTTCATCACCTGGCACAAGGTCTCCGAAGAGCAATTTTTCCCTTTGTCCTTGAGCCTTGATAATGGCTCCCGCCTTTGGTTCGCGAAGCCCGAAAGCAGCTGGATCCTGGTCATTTTCAAAACTTAAGGCCTCCGCCTCTACAAAAGATCGAACAATATTGCTTATCCTTTCCTGATCAATCACCGCACCCGGCAGCTTTTCAGGCTCTTCCAGATACCACTGTCCCTTCTTTTTAACAAACCGCCACCCCTTAGAGCCTTTCCAGAGGAAAATCTCTTTTACCTGGCCAAAAGAAATGCCAAAAAGGCGCTTGTTCCTCAAATCAAACAAGCCCTTATCAAGCAAGGCTACCGCATAGTCTGATATGGTAAAGACCTCATGTCGCCCCTCTTTTTTGGCATAGTAGCTTTGCCCTGTTGGAGTCTTGTTTCCAATTGCGATTGTGCTCCTCCCATTTTCATGGCTCAATGAGATGGCAAGCTGGGGTCTATCAAGCCCAAAGGAAGCCATCTCCTCCAGCTCGCCAGGGGAGATGAGCCTTATATAGCGAAGGGATGTCAGTGTCCCTAAGATCTCTTTTACAGCCTTTGGATCCGCCTTTGCCCTTACGGGTTTCTTTATATACCATCCATCCCCCTCGTCCCTTTGTCTCCTTTTGAGCACAATCGCTTGGGTTGCCTTCTCAAGCCTTATCTCATGAACTTGCGAGGGCTTTATCTCAAAAAGCGTCTTCCTTTCTTGCTCCAGCAGCCTGGCTTGGTTCTCGTGATAAGTCTCGTAAAAATAGATGCCCCCAAGGAGTGCCACCACAGCCAGCCATACGAGTGTATTAGGCTTCCTCACTTGGCCCTCCTCATCAACCACACCACAATGCCTGCCACCAGTATGATTGCGGGGATACAGACCACTGGTATCCAGAACACCATCATCCCTTGACGCTTGTTGAGCATCAGGGCCTGAATCGGCCTGTGTCTTTTCCGGATAGTGATAAAGTCCTCCCTTTCTGAGAGATATTCAATTGCATTTGTCACAAGGTCCTTGTTTCCCGAAAGGTCCAAATACTTGTTGGTGGCAAAGTCCACATCCCCAAATATCAGAAGTTTGCCATTACCCTTAATGGATAGCCCTTTCCCTGGATTTGGCTTTTTGAGCGGTGGGGAGAGCTCGGAAATGGCTGCCAGGCACACGGGCCCGGGGCGATCCCCTGCATCCAATTGAGCTGTGCCCTGGTCTAAGGCCTCCTTGTTGGTTTCTGCCCATGCGTTTTCAGTGGTATATGCAAGGCAAACAACCCGGATACCCTTTGGTGGCTCTGGATCAGGCTCCACAGAGCGGGCCACGGGAAACATGCAGGTAAAGTTGAAGCCCTCTGTTATCTTGTGACTGCCGTATTTGCCAACCATGGGAAGGAGCCAATCGCCTCCCATGACACGGCTCAGCTTGTCCACCACCATATCTTGGAAGAGTCTGATCCCGAATTCTCTAGCAAGCTTTTCAAGGCCTCCATCCCTGAAAGGCTCAAGAAAGATAAGGAGCCTCCCTCCATTCAAAAGGTATTCTTTGAGGGCACGGATCTCTTCTTCATACAGGTCTTTTCGGGGGGCAGCGATCACCACCAGGGCAGCATCCTGGGCCACGGCCCCGTGAATGAGGTCAAGTTCATGGAACTGGTAGTTTTGTTTTTCCAATTGCTCCACCAGCCTTGAAAGGGACAAGGG
>JAMOVZ010000062.1 GCA_027061865.1 Desulfobacterales bacterium | reverse complement strand
AAGCTGCTCAGGTATGAGGCGTAAAGGGCGGCAGAGGCCGAGGTGTCGCCGGTGGAGGCACACACTGCTAGCATCTCTTGGATGCCTCTCTCTTTGGCAATAAAGTTCACATAACTGAGGGCGCAGGCCATCCCCCGGTCTTTAAATGATGCGCTTGGATTTAGTCCGTCATTTTTGAAGTAAAAAGGTGCGCCTGCATATCTTGTCATAAATGAATTGCCTTTAACCAAAGGGGTGTGCCCCTCGCCCAGATATACTATGAGCTCTAGGGGGATTACAGGGGCAATGAATTCATAATAGAGAAAAATTCCTTTTAAAGGAGGGTCATTCAGCATCCTGCGGTGGTCAAAGATTGCCCTCCACTTCTCCCCGCCGATCTCCCTTATTCTCTCAAAGTCCTTATTTAACAAGAGCAGAAGCCCCTTACACTCAGGGCATGTGTAAAGGAGTTGGGTGATAGGGAACTCACTCTTGCATCCAAGACACTGATAGATCATTTCACCCAAAGGTCTAGGATAAATTAGTTCTCTCAGCTCGGATGGAAAATCTCCAATTTTCATAGTAACTCCTGTGGATTTACCAATAATGCAACCTAATGAAGCGATTATTTATTATATAAAAGGAGCAATTGCAACAAGACAGGGAAAAAGAGTAAGGCTTTCAAGGCAAGAACTGGCAAGAGAATCTTCTTAATAATCGATGGCGCTGAGGTTTGTGTTTGTCCTGCTTCTTCTTCGGCCAAAAGGAATATTCATTTTTCTCAATTTGTGCCTGAGGGTGGATGGGTTGACTCCTAACAACTCAGCCGCCCCCCCCTTTCCACTAATTTTCCCATCTGTCAATTTTAGCACAGCCCTGAGGTGCTCTGAGATGACGTCATTTAGCAATAGTGATCTAAATTCTTTCGTCCCTTTAGGCCCAAAATCTTCCGGAATGGATTTTGGAGATATTTCGTTAAATTCCACAGGCCCAGCAGGATTTAATATTAGGGCGCGCTCCACCATGTTTTCTAATTCCCTCACGTTCCCTGGCCAGTGATAACGGGCTAAGCGGTCTAAAGCCGCTGGAGCCAATTCAGGGATCTTTTTTAGGCCCAGGGCCATGGCCTTTTTGGTCAAGAAGTATTGAACAAGGGCTGGAATATCTACTTTTCTTTGCCTCAAAGGGGGGATCAGTACGGGAAACACCTTGAGCCTGAAATAGAGATCTTCCCTAAATCTACCTTCATTAATCATTTTTTCCAGATTCCTGTGGGTGGCAGCTATCACTCGAATATCCACATCAATTGGCTCTGTTCCACCAACACGCTCTATTTTTTTATCCTGAAGAACCCGCAAGAGTCGAACTTGGGCACTGGGAGATAGCTCTCCAATTTCGTCCAAAAAGATTGTACCGCCATTGGCACGCTCAAAACGCCCCCGCACACGCTGCAAGGCCCCAGTGAAAGCACCTTTTTCGTGACCAAACAATTCACTGTCCATCAGGGATTCAGGAATGGCCCCGCAGTTTACCTTGACAAACGGGCCGTCCTTTCGATTGGATAAGTTATGAATTATATTTGCAATAACTTCCTTTCCGGTCCCAGTTTCACCAAGCAGCAGGACAGGGCTGTCCAAAGGGGCCACCTGCCTGACCATCTCCATTACGTTTTTTAGGCCAAACTCGGCCCCCACCACTTCAATGCCTGATGTTATTTGGAGTTGGCGCTGGAAGTAGTTCTTGTCGTCAGCCAATCTCTCCTTTATCTTGAGAAGCTCGCGGTATTGCCTGGTATTAGACAATGCAATGGTAAAGGGGCGCTTAAGGAGCAAAAAAAGATTTAAATGCTCGTGGGTGAAGCGATTCCATCCCTTTGCCCATAAAGTAACCGCTCCGACCCAATTTTCCTCAACAGCCAGTCTTACTATGATTATGGATTGCTTGGACTTTCCCATTTGCTGGAGGACAAAACCTAGGAGTGGATGCTCGTCTGCCTGGTTGGCAATAACATTTTTTGGGAAGGAATCACTTTCAAGCCATTGCCTAAGCTCTGGTGGCCATTTGATTGTGAGATCAATGGATTTGCCACCCGTCTCATCAGCCATGGCAAATACTCTTGTGACCCCAAGATCCCGCAAATAATAGTGAAGATAGATTTCATCTAGCGGGATATAATTCCTGATAAAATTAAAACAATCCCCCAAGGCCTTTTCAATCTCAAGACTGCCACATATACGCAGTGTCCCTTCCATGAAAAATGTCTTTTCCATGGCCTGCATCTCAAAATCCTCTGCTATAAAAAGTGGTGTCGTATTTGGCAATTTAACAGCCTTTTCCCAAATATGGCAACTGATTTTGTTAAATACGATAATGTGGGATTTTTGGACAATGTAACTCGCTGTAATTAAAGGAAGATTTTTTTGGCATAGAACCTGCTCTTTAACAAATAGTTCATTTAAAAGCCCCCAAAACACACCGCGACAAAATAGTGCAGCAAGATTACAAGGGGGTGCCTTTAGGCATTATGAAGCCGTGAAGCAAACACTCCAAATTTTAGCAAATGCTAATCATGCTTCAGGGAGCTAAGACAAAAAGGGGAAGAAGCAATGAATAAACGGGTTGGATTCATTGGCCTTGGCACCATGGGAATGCCCATGGCAAAGAACCTGCTTAAGGCAGGCAACATCATGGTTGTTTATGACATTAATCAGGATGCGGTGAAGGAAATGCAAGCTATGGGAGCTGAGGCTGTCTTAACACCGCGTGAGGTGGCAGAGAAATCTGATTTTGTGTTCACCATGTTGCCTGATGCTCCAGATGTGGAAAGGGTGTGTCTGGGCAAAGAGGGGCTGATTCATGGTGCCCATGAGGGACTCATATTAATTGATTCCACCACCACCGATGCAGCCTCAACAATTAGGGTTGCCGAGGCACTCTCAAAGGTGGGCATACGGATGATTGATGCACCCGTGATGGGAATTCAACCAAATGCTGAACAGGGCACCTTGGTTTTAAATGTGGGCGGGGCTAAAGAGGATGTGGAGGCATGCCGGGATATCCTTGAGGTAGTGGGCTCCAGAATAGTTTACGCAGGCCCCTTGGGCTCAGGCAAGACCTTCAAATTGGTCAACAACCTCATGCAGGGCACTCTCTTGTGCCTTGTTGCCGAAACCATCTCCCTTATAAAGCGCACCGACATAGACATTGAGATCTTTATGGAGCTTTTCAAAGGGAACCTGTTGAGGAACTTTGAGTTTGGCACCTTTAAGATGGTGCAGAAAAATTTTGAACCCCTGTTTAAGACAGGATTGATGCTGAAGGATATGCGCTTAGGCCATGCCACTGCCGCGGCCCATGGCGCCAGTGTGCCTATGGCATCCATTGCAAGAGAGATGCTGCAGTTGGCAGTTAACAGTGGTTTGGCTGAAAAGGATTGCACCTCAGTGTTTACCATATATGACAAGAAGCCCAGCAATCCAAAATAACAAAAGGAAAGAAAGATGAAGTTCGTTAGAGTTGATATGCGTAAAAGTAAGGTAAGTGTTGAGGATGTGCCTCCGGTTTACCGTAGATTTGGGGGCCGCAGGCAAACTTCCACCCTGATTTATGAGG
>JAMOVZ010000061.1 GCA_027061865.1 Desulfobacterales bacterium | reverse complement strand
TCTTTGCCTGTGCCCAAGACCGGATAACCCTTTACCGTTCGGCCTTTCAGCCTGGGATTGTCATCCACAAATCCTACCAACCGCAAGCCCAGCTTTTTATTAGTCTCAATTTCTTTCAACGCCATTTGCCCCCCGATACCCGCTCCATACACGATGGTTCGCCGTCCATTGTTATTTCCCTTCCTGATACCTTCGTCCAGGAACCTGAACGATCCTCGGCTGATAGAGACCAAGATTATCAGTATGGCCCAATAAATCATAAATACCGCCCTTGAAAAGCCTTGAAAGCGGTAGAGTATAAGCAGCACCAGCACGGCCATTATAGTGCCCGTTGTGATTGCCTTTACGTATCCTGCCAGATCCCGGGGCCCGATGGCAGACCACACCCCCTTATAGATACCGAAAAAGTAGAAGCTCAGGACCTGACAACCAATCACGATGGGGAGGGATTTGAGAAATACCTGAAAATCCGCCCCCTGGATGTTCCCCTCAAAGCGCAGGAGATACGACACATAGTAGGCAAGGGTAATCAAGACCAGGTCCAGTATTACTTCTAGCAGCCTCCTTCGGTAGGTTATCTCAACAAGTATTGGGGTTATGAGCCCTCCCTTGTCCTTTTGGGCCAATGTCTCTGTGGGATAGACCTTTACCTTGCCCAGGTATATCCAGAAGAATACCACAAAGAGGATGTAGGCCACTACGATGGCACCACTGATCCAGGGGTTTAGCCACCTCGTGGAAAGGCCCACCAGCCCAGAGGCTACAGCGAAGCCGTAGAGCAACAAGACCGCCCTTGGCTCTGAAAATCCTATGGCCACAAGGCGGTGGGAAGAATGGTCCCGCCCCCCTTGGGAGACAGGCCGCCCAAAGGCCTTTCGCATTATGCTCACAAAGGCAGTGTCAATTATTGGGACCAACACAATGAAGACAGGAACTGCGATGACCGAGATAAGGTTTAGAAATCCAGCCGGGGCTGAGTCACCTCCTGACAGGCCAATGCACAAACAGGCCAAGGTAAAGCCGATATATAGGCTTCCTGCATCCCCCATGAAGATAGAGGCGGGATTAAAATTGTAAACCAGGAATCCTAAAAGTGCCCCCAGATAGGCAGAGCAAAGGATACTCAGTTGGTGGATCTCCCAGGTACGTTGAGGTAGGCTTAGGTACTGGAATAGTGCAAACGCGCCTCCAATCAAGGCAATCCCTGCTGCAAGCCCATCCATGTTGTCAAGCAGGTTAAAGGCATTGGTGATACCCACTATCCACAGGATGGATAGGAAGGTATCAAGCCCTTCAAGCCCGGTCCATCTCAGCTTAAACCCAAAAAAGAGCATGACAGAGGCCACCACAATTTGGCCGGCCAACTTGTGTTGAGGATCCATGCCCCGGAGATCATCGTACAAACCCAGGCCAAAAATTGCCACACTACCCAAAAGAAGGGCCGCAAGGGACCGGGAGATGCCTTGAGGACCTATTAACTGTCCAAAGGCAAGCCAAATGAAAAGACAGCTCGCAAAGATGGCAACTCCGCCCAAAAGTGCTGTGGGCCTTTTGTGCCACCTGCTCTCTCTGGGAACAGCCACTTTGCCCGTCATGCGGGCAAGTTTGCGCATCAGAGGAGTCAAGAGCAGGGAAAGGCCCAATGCGCCAGCACCAGCGGCAAACAAGCTTTTTACAACTTCATTGCCCATAGCCCATCCATGTCTAGCTAAAGGACGGCAGTCCGTTTGAGCCAGCCGGGCCTCAGCCCAGCCATTATGCTCTTTTCGTTGGCCGTGGCCCAAAGCAAAAACATTGTGCAGATGAGAAGAAAGAGGTCCGGTATCCAGACCCCCACCTGTGGCGAGATCACCTTTGCCTCGCAGAGGTTTTTCATGCCTCCAAAGAATATGTAATACACCAGGAAAATTACAAGGCTGATCCCAATTCCCGTCGACTTCCCCCGGCTCTTGATCCTGGCCCCTAGCGGCACACCTATTATACCCATCAAAAAGGCCCCTATGGGGAGGGCCACCTTTTCCAAGAGCTTTACCATCATCTCCGCCCTCTGGGGAGAATTCTCCGGCGCTGCCTTGATCTTGTCCATCAATTCTTGGACTGACATCTCTTTTGGCGAGCGCCTTCGAGATGAAAGGGCAGCCATGATGTCCTTGAGGTCAATGGTAAGATCATAAGCCTTGAATTCCACGGTGGTGGCAGAGTCCAGATCCTTACCCACCATAAAGATAGTGCCATTGGAAAAATGGAGAGTGATGACCTTTTGGGCCGGATGGACCAATATGCTTGCTTTCTCTGCAATGATGGTGTTGTGGGTTTCAGGGTCGCGCCTGTCCACCACAAAGACATCCCTCATGGTCTTTGTCTTTGGACAATAGCTGTTCACATAAAAGATCACGTTCTTGAAGGGTTCGGAAAATATCCTTTCCTTGATTGCCACATCTGCCCTGCTCTGAGCCATTTGAAAAACCAGGTCCTTAAAAGACCTATTTCCCCAAGGAACTGCCACCAAACCTAGCCAGAGGGCGGCCACCAGGCTCACCAAAGAAACAAAGGCAGCAGGGGGCAGCAACTGGTAAAGGCTGATTCCGGCAGACTTCAGCGCAATCAGCTCATTATCAACTCCCATTCTTCCAAAGGCAAGCAGGATGGCAATAAGAGTGGCCCCTGGAAGCGCAAAGGAGATGATGTCAGGAAGTAAATAAAGGAACATTTGCCCCACGAGGGAAAGCCTCACCCCTTTGGCCACAATCAACTCAGTGATGGAAAGCATCCTGGTCCCCAGCACAATGAAGGCACAGACCAACAGGCTAACAAAATATGTGGGCCAGATCTCTCTCAGGATGTATCTGTACAGGATAAGGCTCATGGGAAGCGCCTCGGTAACCATCGGTTAAAATCATCAAATATCTTCTGGCCCCAGGCATGTCAACCAGGATTTTGAGCCTTACGCATCGGCTGACAATATAGTGCCTCAGTTTAGTTGCCAAACAATGGGGCGGATATGGTAGAATTAGCAAAAAAGCAGTCTCAGGGTTAGAGGATGGAAATGGGCTCCAAAGCCATAAGTATTGGAATTGATGTCGGATCCATAACCGTTAAGGCCGCGGCCATGGAAAACGGGCAGTTGATTGCAACCCTGGTGGCCAATACTGGTTACAATCCCCAAGAGGCGGCAGAACGAATCTATCAAGAACTCCTCTTAAAGTCAGGAGCCCGGGAATCCCAGGTGTGCGGAATTATAGCAACAGGTTACGGGAGGAGAAACGTTGCATTTGCCCAAAGGGTAGTCACTGAGATCACATGCCATGGAAAAGGGGCCAATTTTCAGTTCCCAGGGGTCCGCACGGTGATTGACATTGGGGGTCAAGACAGCAAAGCAATCTCCCTGGATGGAAACGGCAGGGTGCAAGACTTTGCAATGAACGACAAATGTGCCGCAGGCACTGGCAGGTTTATGGAGGTCATGGCAAAGGCATTGGAAGTGGACCTTGACTTGTTTGGCAAGATCGCTCTTCAGGCCCCTTCTCCCTGTGCCATAAGCAGCCTTTGCACCGTGTTTGCAGAATCTGAAGTGATTTCCCTCATCGCAAAGGGTGAGAGCAGGGAGAACATAATAGCTGGCATTCACGAGGCCATTGGTGCCCGGGTGGCCGCAATGGCTGAACGGATTCCCATTGAAGAGCCATTGCTGATGACAGGCGGTGTGGCCAAGAATCAAGGGGTGCTCCAGGCCCTGAAGAGGAAACTGGGCATTGAAATAATGGTTCCCGAGTATCCCCAGGAAAACGGGGCAATAGGGGCTGCCATCCTGGCAGCAGAGATGGAGTAATGCTATGGCCCGAATCGTATATGCCCTGCGCAAACCTTCAAAGGACGTCTACCATGTATACACTGATCTGGATTTTTGGGATGCCCGAAAGATATTGAGGGGGCTGGCCATTGTGAAGCGAAACTTTGGCAAACAGCCCCCTGGGGACAAGTTCCCCACCCAGATAGTCTTGAACGAGCCGTCTCCAAAGGCCATTTCAGAGATAGAGAAGAGGGTCAGAAAGGCCATCCCCTCCCCTCCCCGCCACATCGTTGTTGGTGAGATTTTGGACACGGGGAGGTTTGAATTTGATCCTTTGCGCTTCTATCCGTCCAGATGGCCCTCCTCCCTCATTATACACTTTACCCACCGCCGCCTTCCCATTCACATTCCCCCAATCAGCACTCCCCACATGACCGTGAAGGTGAGCTACCGGGAAGGCAAGGTGATCATAGAAAGGGTCCACCGTCCCTTCAAGTACGACCCGAAGATCACAACAAAAGAAGAGGCCCTGAGAAGGCTCCGGGTTCCCCTCTGCTTTTAGAGTTCTAGGCTCTCACCGGGCTTTAGCACCCTGACGCCGGCCCCTGTCTCTTCCTCTACCTGTTTGGCCCAAGAGGATGGATCCTGCCTTATAATGTCAAATGTATTATAATGTATGGGGAGCACTTGGGCTGGCTGAATCAGTTTGACCGCCCTTAGCGCATCTTCAGGGCCCATGGTGAAGTTGTCCCCTATTGGAATCACGGCTAGATCAATCCCTTCCTCTCCAATGAGCTTCATGTCGTAAAAAAGACCTGTATCACAGGCATGATAGATCTTTTTACCTTGGAGATAAAAGATAAATCCGCAGGGGTTTCCACCATAGCTTCCATCTGGGAGGGCTGAGCCGTGGTGGGCGATTGTGAGTTTCACCCGGCCCCAGGGGAAATTAAATCCCCCTCCGATGTGGAGGGGATGCGTCTTTTGGACACCCTGGCCGGTCAGCCAATTCTGTATCTCAAAGTTTGACACCACAGTGGCATCACAGCGTTTGGCAATTTCCACCGTGTCGCCCATGTGGTCGCCATGGCCATGGGAGACGAAGATATAGTCCGCCTCCACCTTATCGGCACTTACAGGGGCTAAGGGATTGCCCGTAAGAAAGGGATCCACAAGGAGTTTTGCGCCATCTGTCTCTATCAACAAACACGCATGGCTATGCCATGTAACCTTTACTGCCATCTGTCCATCACCCCCCTCTCTCCTCTAATCTCAAAAGCTTCTTTATCCGGTTTCCCTTCTTTTGCTCAAAAACTCAGGGTAAAGTATAGGGATAAGCCCCAAGGGCTGTCAAGGATTGGTGCCCCTTGGTGTTGACACATATCGGGATTTCAAATAAACAGAAACAAACGGCCGTATAAATTCAAAACTCCGTGCGAGGTGCCCAGAAAGATGCCTGAGGATAGGAAAAAGAAGCCACGGGATTTTATCAGGAGCATAATTGACCAAGACTTGAAGACAAACAAGTATGGGGGGCGGGTGCACACGCGTTTTCCGCCCGAACCCAATGGATACCTCCATATAGGCCATGCCAAATCCATATGCCTCAACTTTGGTATTGCAGAGGAGTATGGGGGGCTATGTAACCTTAGGTTCGATGACACCAATCCCACCAAAGAGGATATAGAATATGTGGAGTCCATTAAGGAAGATGTAAGATGGCTGGGTTATGATTGGGGGGACCGCCTCTATTACGCATCTGACTATTTCGAAAAACTCTACAACTATGCCATTGACCTAATTAAGATGGGCAAGGCCTATGTGTGTGATCTGAGCCCTGAAGAGATCAAGGAGTATCGTGGCACCCTTACAGAGCCAGGCAAGGAGAGCCCGTACAGGACCCGCAGTGTGGAAGAAAACCTGGATCTATTCCAGCGGATGAGGGGAGGGGAGTTCCCTGAGGGCTCGCGCACCCTGAGGGCGAAGATCGATATGGCCTCTCCCAATTTAAACATGCGGGATCCGGTGATCTATAGGATTATGCACAAGGAGCATCACCGCACAGGCAAGAAATGGTGTATCTATCCCATGTACGACTTTACCCATTGCCTTTCGGATTCCATCGAGGGAATCACCCACTCGCTTTGCACCTTGGAATTTGAGGACCACCGCCCCCTTTATGACTGGTTCCTTGACCAGTTGGGCGTGTATCATCCCCAACAGATAGAATTCGCCCGCCTCAACCTGAGCCACACGGTAATGAGCAAGCGCCTGCTGGGCCAGCTGGTGGAAGAGGGATACGTGAGGGGCTGGGACGACCCCCGCATGCCTACCATTGCAGGCCTGAGGAGGCGGGGTTACACACCTGAGGCGATCAGGGACTTCTGCGACAGGATCGGGGTTGCCAAGCGTGACAGCATGGTTGACATTGCACTCCTGGAGCACTGCGTGCGTGATGACCTCAACAAGCATGCCCAGCGCGTCATGGGAGTGCTACACCCCCTGAAGGTAGTCATTGAAAACTACCCTGAAGGCCAAGTAGAGGAACTTGATGCAATCAACAACCCTGAAGACCCTTCCATGGGGGCCAGAAAAGTGCCGTTTTCCCGCACCCTCTATATTGAGCGGGACGACTTCATGGAAGACCCGCCCAAGAAATTTTACCGGCTGGGCCCGGGCCGGGAGGTGCGCCTCAGGTATGCCTATTTCGTAAAGTGCGTGGAGGTAATCAAAGATCCAAAAAGCGGCCAAATCATTGAGCTTCGCTGCACTTACGATCCGGCCACAAAGGGGGGCAATGCCCCAGATGGCCGCAAGGTGAAGGCCACTTTGCACTGGGTTTCAGCGCCTCATGCCTTGACAGTGGAGGTGAGGCTTTACGAACACCTGTTTTTGAAGCCAAACCCAACAGATGTGGAAGAGGGGAAGAGTTTTAAAGATTACATCAATCCCAATTCTTTGCAGGTTCTCAACTCCTGCCATGTGGAGCCAAGCCTCAAGGGGGCAAAACCAGGGGAAAGATTCCAGTTCGAACGAATCGGGTACTTTGCCGTGGACCCCGTGGACTCAAGGCCAGGGGCTCCGGTGTTTAACCGCATCGTGACTCTCCGAGACACCTGGGCGAAAATCAAGAACAAGGTGTCAAGGTCTTGATAGCCTCTTTGGTGGCCTTTGCTTACGCTGCACTCCTGGAAACACTGACCGCAATAAATCCCTGGAGGAGACCCGGGGAGGCTAAAGTGGAAGGGGATAGGTCCTTTTGCTCCTATAGAAAAAGGCCATGGAGGCCCTTCGTCCTTGACAACATGCCATGAATCTCGGATTTTGGTGGTAAAAGGGAGTGGCAGCTTCTTCAGTTCCTGTTTCCTGTGGGAACTCAGAAGGGCTGTTTTAGGGAATAGGATTGGGATAAATGGCTGAGTCAGGATTGCATATTTACTTGGACAAGATTCCGTTTTCAGAGGGGGGGGCCTTTTGGGTGAGCTTTGAGAGCCACCCACGGCTCCAAAAGTCAAAGGCCAATATTTATGAAAGGTGCCTGCCCTGTATTCAGAATCTTTATTATCAGCTGAAAGATGGACTGGATGAGATAGATTTAGGACGCGCTTATGTGTGTTGGAAGGTAACAGCAGTTGTGCCCACCCTGGAGGATGCCCTCTGCCTGCTCGCCCAGATGGAAAAAGATCCGCCCTTAGACTACATCTATGGAAAGCTTGGAACCGGAAAATCGGCTACTGCCACAAAGGCGGTGGTCTTTCACGCAGAGGGCATGAAGGAGAGAGAGCTTCTGGAGCAGGCCCTCAGGAACTATGCCTCAAGGGCCGAGTTGAAAATCCTTGATCTCATAGTTTCAAGGGGATGCGCAAGCCTCCATGAGGAGCTCTTTGGCCCTTGGAACAGGTGGGGGCCTGCAACTAGGGTGAAGCACCCGGATAAGGTTCCGGAAATCCTTGAAAAGATCAAGAAGATGCTTTTCTGGTGGGACTAGCCACACGAGGTCATTTTGCCGATTGTGGATTTCCACTTTGCCCTGGAGTGTGATAGAGTTTAAAAAAAGAATAATAATAACCCACGGAGGTCATTGATCAAACATGCCCATCCCAGGTAATCTGCTTACCACGGCAATGGCTGTAATGCCCCACACGGATGTGGACCATGCCTTGGAAAAGGCCCTTTCCTTGGATATACCTTTTTGGCCGCAGCTTCCTTTGTATAGCTATTATGAGGACATGTATGTCCAGGCCTCCGAACACTTCCCTGGAATAGTGCTGGACATGGAAAATCGCACCCTCCGGTTTTCAATGGAAAAATTCATCGCTGAGCTTGAAGAGGCCATGGAGCACTTTGACGATCCAGCCTACTTTGACATATCAGAGACCTACTCGGTGGTGTACCACAAGTTTCTCCAACTGGACCTCTCTGACAGACCCGCCATCCGGGGGCAATTGGAAGGCCCCATATCCTTTGGCCTCAATGTGGTGGATCAAGACGGCCGCCCAATCCTCTTCGAAGACACGGTAAGGCCGTTTATGTTCGAATTCATGGCCAAGAGGATAAATGTTCAGCTTGACCGCCTCAAGGAAAAGAATCCCAATGCCTTCATGTTTGTGGACGAGCCAGGGCTTCAGTTTCTCTTCAGTGCCATGGCGGGCTATGATAATGTCTCAGCCCACAAAGATATGGAGTTCTTCTTTGACATGATTGAGCGCCCAAGAGGGGTGCATCTCTGTGGCAACCCCGACTGGGACTTCCTGCTTTCCCTGGATATAGACATCCTTTCCCTGGATGTGTACGCAAACGGTGAGGTCTTTGCAAATTACGCCTCTTCAATCAAAAGATTTTTGGACAGGGGCGCTGTTCTTGCTTGGGGAATAGTTCCCACCAACCTTGAGCCATTTGAAAAAGAAGATATTGGGTCATTGGAAAACAGGCTTGAAAAAATTTGGCTGACCTTGGAAAAGGCTGGAATCCCTTTGGATTTTCTTATTTCCCGCAGCCTGCTCTCACCTGCCACCTGCTGTCTGGTAAATCCAGATGGCACAAAGACCGTTGACAAGGCCTTTGACATGATACAGGAGTTGTCGCAGAGGTTGCGCGGCAAATATGCAACCAAATGATTCCATGCAGCTGGCAGTTAGAAACTACCAGGGGATTCAGAAAATGAAATGGAAAAATCTATTCAGTCCCGTAAAAAACATAGATCCCGAAGGCGCCCGCGACTTCATCTCCTCCTACAAGGAAGGCTCCTATACATTGCTGGATGTAAGGCAACCAAAAGAGTATGAAAAGCACCGCATTCCTGGTGCCAAACTCATCCCCCTCCCAAACCTTATGGATCGGTTGGACGAACTGGACCCGGCCAAGCCTGTAATAGTTTACTGAGCCGTTGGGGGGCGCAGCCGGGCAGCTGCACATCTTCTTCACGGCAAGGGATTCAAAGAAGTTTACAATCTAAAGGGTGGTATAAGGGCGTGGGATGGGCTTGAAGTGGCTGGCCCTATGGACTTTGGCTTGGAGCTCTTAGCATCTGATGAAGGAGTGGAGGGTGTGATACTCCTCTCATACGGAATGGAGCAGGGATTGGGAGAATTTTACAAGACTGTGGCAAGCGCGGTCACAGAATCAGAACCCAAAAAGCTTTTGAAACACCTTGCCGGTATTGAAGAGAGGCACATGAAGAGGCTTTTTGACCTTTACCGCTCCCTTGCCCCAGAGGCGATCTCGAGGGAGGAAATGGCCTCCAAGGTTTCGGCAGACATGGTGGAAGGAGGACACCCCCTGGAAAAATTCATAGAGGAACACAAGCCTTTATTGCAAAACGTCTCAGACATCCTGTCCCTTGCCATGATGATAGAGGCCCAGGCCCTGGATCTTTACCTCAGGTATTCGGAGCGCGTTGAACAAAGTAGTGCAAGAAAGATCTTTTATGGATTGGCCGAAGAGGAAAAGGCCCACTTAGCCTCCCTTGGAGAAATGATGGAGAAAGCCATCTAGATTGGAATGGCTAAGATTTTGCAGCCCCTTGCCTCCTTTGCTGTTTCTCTGCATACATAAGGCTATCGGCCCGCGCCACCAGTGTATCCCTGGTATCGCCTTCTTCTACCTGGGCCACCCCTGCGCTCACCCCCAACACTATCTCGCCTTTCTTCTTGGATACAAACTTGATCTTGGCTAGGTTCCGGCGGAAGGCCTCTATTCTCTTATAGGCCATTTCAGGGGTCATGCGCTCTATCAGCACCGCGAACTCGTCTCCCCCGTAGCGGGCCACAAAATCGCTTTCACGAAACGAGGCCTTCAGGCACTCAGCCACCTTTTTTAACACCTTGTCACCAGCAACATGGCCGAATGTATCGTTTATCTTTTTGAACCCGTCCACATCAAACATTATGAGACAAAAGGGTTCCTTCTCATCCTTGTATCGTGCCAAGGCGTTCTTCATACGTACCTCAAAGGCCTGCCTGTTAAACAGCCCCGTGAGCCCGTCCTTCATTGCAACGGTCTGGAACTCTTCGGCCCGCCGGGCCATCTCCTTTGCTTGCCTTTCTGCCTGGTTAATCCTTTCTCTAAGCTTCTTGATATTGTTTTGAGCTGCCTTAGCCCTCCTTAGTTCTTCCTTTTTGCGAAGGGAGACTGCTTCCTTTATCTTATTTATCTTTTCAATGACAGCGGCCTTGATCTCATCAATGGTCGTATAAATATCAAAAGATTTTGCAATGCCCCCTACTTCATTGCTTATCTTCATCTCAAAGTATTCTATTTCATTGATAAGCTCATCACTCCCAAATTCCCTTACCAATGTCTTCTCAAGGCCTTTTACGTGATCTAACAGGGTCAGGAATGTCTTGTTGATATATTGAAAATCTTCTTCTATCTTCTTCCTCAAGTCCCCCAGGAAATCGAAAAACTGCTCCCCTGCGGCCTTCAGCTTGGTGCGGTCGAGCTCTTGGCTGCAGTCTATGTCCACGGCCGAGGCCTTCTGTTCCAAGGCCACGTCAAGGGGATAGAAATCCTCTGCCACCCCGATGATTATGCGCCTGATTAATCTACAGGCCTCAATAAGGGCTTCCTTGGTCTGGTTGGCCCTTTCCAATTCCTCATGAGAGACAGGTTCAAGCTCTTTGGAGAAAATTTTACCCTTCAGCTCTTTGACCTCTTTGTCTATAAGGTCTGTGGCGAGTTCATCATCGGTATTGGATATGAGCTCTTTTATGGCCTTTACACTCTTTGCAAGGTCTGGATATTTCTGGACGACCACCCCATAGGTATTTATTACATTGGCAAGGGCTTCCCTTTCATGGATGAGTGTCTTTTCCAGTTCGAAATAATCCCTCTTCAGCCTCTTTATCTCATTTTCATATTCTGACGGCATTTTCAAAGATTCCTCTCTCCGGCCTTATCTTCTATGAAGAACCTCCACTTACAAAACAGATCAGGGGGATGCGGATCAGGGGGAGCAAACACACATTCCACCTTTATATTGGGATCGACTTCTTTTGCAAAACTCTCAAATTCTCCTTTGTGCATTTCTTTGCACACATATTCCCCTAATCCTCGCCGAAGCCTGGCCTCTTGAGCTGGACATGACGGCACCCTAATGATCACCTGATCTTTCTGCTCATCAATCTCATAGCCGACCAGAATACACCACGGGAAAAATCTCAGAGCGCTGACAAACCCTTCAAGCCCTTTGTCTTTGATATCAAATCTCTTTATCAAATCCTTTGCGGCCATCCCCGCCACCCTGGTCCAGACCTTCTCGTTTATCCTTTCAGCCGTGGGTTGACCAAATTCCTCTGCAACGTTTATGAACCAGAAGGCATCCATGACCCGGTAATGCCAAAGAAGAAATTCTATGTAACTGCGGAGTCCTTCTCCACCCATATCCCGGAATATGCTCAAATCCACATTAACCCCTTTCGTCTATAGGCACATAGTGGCGAACTTGGTCACCAACATAAAGCTGCCTGGGCCTGAACAGCCTCTGCTCGGGGTCATGCTGCCCTTCCCTGAACTGGCTAATCCATCCTGGCAGCCTTCCTATGGCGAACATCACAGTGAACATGTTTACGGGTATGCCTATGGCGCGGAGCACGATCCCACTGTAGAAATCCACATTGGGGTAGAGGTTGTGGTCAATAAAATATGGATCCTTTAAAGCCACCTCTTCCAGCTTCTTGGCAATATCCAGAAGGGGATCCTTCCGATTTAATTTGCTCAGTATGGTGTCACACATGCGCTTCATTATCTTGGCACGGGGATCATAGGTCTTGTAGACCCTATGGCCAAATCCCATAAGCCTAAAAGGATCGCTCTTGTCCTTGGCCCGCTCAATAAAGGGCATGGGATCCCCGCCCGAATCATGGATTTGTTGAAGCATTTCAATCACTGCCTGGTTTGCTCCACCATGCAGTCGGCCCCAAAGCGCACATATCCCCGCAGAGACAGCTGCATATATGTTTCCTCGCACGCTCCCCACAAGGCGTACCGCGGCGGTGGAGGAGTTCTGTTCGTGGTCTGCATGTAAAATCCAGAACACCTCAAGGGCGCGCACCACATCTGGATCGATTACATAGGGCCGCACGGGTGAGTCAAACATCATATTGAGGAAGTTTGCGCAATAGGTGAGATCGTAACGCGGATAGACCACCGCATGCCCCCGGGAGATCTTATATGACATGGCCGCCATAGTGCGAACCTTTGATAGTAATCTGGCAAATGTCACATTAATTTCTTCTTCTTCCTCTGGCAGCTCCGGATAAAAGGCGCGCAGGGCATTGACCATAGAAGAGAGGATCCCCATGGGATGGGCCCCCCGCGGGAAGCTCTCAAAAAAGTGGCGCATGTCTTCATGAACCATGGAGTGATCATTGAGCATCACCGAGAATCGATTCAGCTCCTTGCGTGTGGGAAGGCGTCCATTGATCAAGAGGAAAGATGTCTCCACAAAGGTTGAGTTTTCTGCAAGCTCTTCTACCGGGATGCCGCGGTATCTAAGGATCCCCTTCTCACCGTCCATAAAGGTAATGCTGCTTTTACAAACCCCTGTATTTGCAAATCCGGGATCATAGGTTATGTAACCAGATTCAGCCCTTAGTTTTCTAATATCAATGGCCTTGTCTCCTTCAGTCCCTTCCAAGACCGGCAATTCATATGTGTTTCCGTCAATAGTCAAGGTGGCTGTCTTTTTCATAAGATTCCTCCTAAATGGAAATGCCAAAACTTTCTGTTTAGCAAAATTTCCCCATGGAAACAATTAAAAACTCCTTGTTGCCCAATATCTCTCATTGGTGTTATGCTTATTTTCGTGGTGACTCACAGGCCGGCCGTTTGAACCGGAGACTCCATGGGCCCGAAACCCTTTCAAGGTTAGTGCATGACCAATCCCTACTCCTCGCTCAAGAACATTTTAATCAGATTCTCTCCGCTGAAAGAATACTTTATTGCCAATAAATGGCATCTCTTGGGAGGGCTTTTGAGCCTCTTGCTTGTAGATTTTCTCCAGCTCCTTATACCCATGGTGATTAAAAGGGCTGTGGATCACCTAACAGCACCTCGCCCATGCCTGAGTATCCTGTTCCGATACAGCCTTTTGATACTGGCCATGGCCGCAGTGATTGCCCTTTTCAGATATGCTTGGCGCTATCTTATTTTTGGACATTCCCGCAAGGTAGAAGAAGGCCTGCG
>JAMOVZ010000060.1 GCA_027061865.1 Desulfobacterales bacterium | reverse complement strand
TGGATCCGTTCACTGGCTGCTTTATCTCGAGGGTTCCCTTTACTGTTGCCACACTTCGGCTGAGCTTCAAGGCTGCAGAGCTTTTTGGAGGGGGGCAGGAAAAGGAGGCGGCCCGGATTCTGGAGGTAGGCATCCCTAGGCTTAACACTCTCGCCCAATGGCTTTGGCAAAGGCCAGGGGGATTGGCCCCTCAATGGGAGAGGGAAAGGGATGCGTGGAATTTGTATTATGATGTTGTTGACAGAATCGAGGCGGGGTTGGCGCAGGGAGAGACACTTGCAAAGAGGCTCCAGCAGGGATTTGAACGGCTTGTTGAAAAATGCAGGCTAAGGCCTTGGTGACCGGGGGGATGATGAAGGTAAAATTCTGGGGCACAAGGGGATCTATAGCAGTTCCTGGACGGGACACCATCAAGTACGGAGGAAACACCACCTGTGTGGAGGTGATGCTGGAAGGTGATATCAGGGTGATAATTGATGCCGGAACCGGCATACGGCCATTGGGCGAGTCCCTGGAGCCTCTGAGACCAAACCTGGATATCTACCTCCTGATTACCCACATCCATTGGGATCATATCTTGGGGTTTCCATTTTTCGAGCCCGTTTACTGGAAGAACTGCAGGATAAACATTGATGGGGCGCCAACCTGCATGAAGGGCCTTCGCTACCCTTTTGACAACATGATGGGCGATGGATTTTTCCCTGTTAAATTCCATGAGCTAAATGCCCAGATCAATTACCTGGACAGGCTGAGGCATGGCCCCTTGGTTCTTGGAGACACGGTTGTTGTAGAAAAGATTGATCTGCAGCATCCCCAAGGGGGTTATGGCTTTAAGTTCAAGCAGGGTAATAAAACCCTGGTGTTCATAAGCGACAATGAGCTGCGCCTTGATGGGTGGAGAGGACAAACAGTTAAAGACTTTGTGAGGTTTTCGGAAGGAGCGGATCTTCTCATCCACGACAGCCAGTATCTTCCAGAAGAGATGGAGGCCAAGAAGGGGTGGGGGCACTCAGACTACCTTACCGTGCTTGATACCGGCATCCAGGCTGGGGTAGGCCGCTTGGTGCTCTTTCACCATGACCCATCCAGGAAAGATTCCCAATTAGATGAGATTGTTGCCACATGTAAAAAAAAGGCAAAAGAGAGGGGAACTTCCCTGGAAATAGATGCTGCTAGGGAAGGAGAGACAATCGAGGTTTAAGGCGGCAAAGGAAAGGAGGGCGGTTTTGGTGACCTTTAAGATTTTGAAAAAAGCGGAAAAATCCGGGCAAGGCGGGAAAGGAATAGCCTTGGGTGTGGGATTTGATACCAAGATAGGTGATGGGGCGGTGGAGTTTTCTCTGACTCCCATGTTTGAAAATTATTCGGATTTCAGGAAAGGGGTCGACAAGCTCAAAGGGGAGTTGGAAGACCTTTGCCTGGAGGCAGAAATGCTTTTCTCAGGAGGGGAGGCCCAAGAAGATATCTCAGGAGAGATGAGTGGCCGGGAAATCTGGGAAAAACTCAGTCAAATAGGGGACGAAGAGGAGTTTGCAAGACAATTCAACTTATTAGGGGAAGACAAGAGAAGGGAAGTTGCGGAACATGTGCTTACTCAGTGCAATATCTTTTCTGGTAAAGCATCCATCTTTTCCGCCCGATATAACAGTAAATCCTTGTTGTTGGAATAGGTGTAGTTGGCCTTGAAAGAGCAAATTTCTGCCTCAGATCCCCTATCTTCCACCATCCTGATCTCTGAAAAGCCGGTGGTGGAAGAGTTGCACTCAAAGGGTTCTGCCGTCTTTAAGGTTTACCCTGGGAGCTCAAGGGAGAAAACTGTTCGCATCACCCTTCCCGAGACCATTATCGGAAGGGCTGGGGAGTGTCATTTCAGGTTGGATGTGCCCTCGGTTTCGCGGTTTCATGCCAGGGTGTTTGCAAGAGGCCATGAATATGTAATCGAGGACCTTGGGAGCACGAATGGCACGTTTGTAAATGGGGTGCAGGTCCTTCGTTGCGTTTTGAGGCACAGTGATCAAATCCAGTTGGGTCAAGCCAAGATATATTTCTTTGAAGAGAGGGCATGCCACAGGAAGGCAGTGTAAAAGACCGCCAAACCATGGAAGTGACCTTCTGGGGCACCAGGGGTTCCATCTCTACGCCTGGCAGAGGCACGGAAAAGTATGGGGGGAACACCCCGTGTGTCTCTGTAACTGTGGGCGATATCCAAATAATCCTTGATGCCGGGACCGGAATAAGAAACCTGGGGCTTGAAGTAGATGGTGAGTCTATTGGCAAGGAAAAAATTTCTCGTTTCCACCTCTTCCTAAGCCACACCCACTGGGATCATATCCAGGGACTTCCCTTTTTTCAGCCTCTATACGAGCCTCATGCTCACTTAACTGTCTACGGAAGCCGCAAGAAGGGCAGGTTCTTGTCATCCATCCTGAAGGGCCAAATGGATGTGGACTACTTTCCCATAGGCCTGAGCGAGCTTGCTGCAACTTTGGACATCCAAGAGATATCCAGCAGGGTAATAAGGCTGGGTCCAGTGATGGTGGACTGGGAGGAGCAGAGCTTTCACCCAGGGGGATCGGTAAGGTATCGGTTGAGCCTGAACGGCAAAAAGATAGTGTATGCCACAGATGTGGAACTGGATAGACTCTACGAGCCCACAATTTCAAAGCGCGAGAGAGAGGCTCATCTTAAGAGATACATAAAGTTTGTTGAAAACGCTGATATCCTTATTGCAGACGGCCAGTATACAGAGGAGGAGTATCCAAAAAAGGCAGGATGGGGGCACACCTCTATCCCTGTCCTGATTGATCTGGCCTTACAGGCACAAGTCAGGCAGCTTGCTATATTTCACCATGACCCGCGGCGGCTAGATGCCGAAATTGACGATCTGTGGCGTATGGGGTTGGAAAGGATCAAGGCAAAGGGCTCACACATGACGCTCTTCTGGGCACGGGAGGGCATGACACTTGCCATATGAGCCACATTATCCAAACAATTAGGAAAACCCTTGACATAACCGCCACGTTCAGCAAACATTGTAATAAATAGCCTCCCCTAGATAACATCAGGAGGAAGCAATGGATGTAAAGGATGCATTACGGTCTCTTCTCCAGGAGATGATCATTCCTGAGTTGGAGACCATGAAGACCAGTCAGGTCAAATTCGAGGAACGCCTGGGCGCTATGGACCAGCATTTGAATTCCATAGAAAGGCGCCTCGATGACCTGAATGCCCACTTGGTGGATCAGAGCAGAAGGATTGACGGCACCAATAAGCGAATTGATATGCTCCGCGATGAGCTTGTCTCCATGATCGGGGAGACCAACAATCGGATTGATGAAACCAATAAACGCATTGACGAGACTAACAATCGGATTGACGAAACCAATAAACGAATTGACGAGACTAACAAACGTATTAACGAGACAAACAATCGCATTAACGAGACAAACAATCGCATTGACGAGACAAACAAGAGGATTGACGGGACAAACAACAGGATTGATTCTGTCCGCGATGAGCTTGTCTCCATGATCGGGGAGACTAATAGTCGTATTGACGAGACCAACAGACGAATCGATAGGTTATATGAAGTCATAGTGCGAAGAGAGGAGCATGCCCAG
>JAMOVZ010000059.1 GCA_027061865.1 Desulfobacterales bacterium | reverse complement strand
CCAAAGGATGTGGCAGACTCTGCCAAGATCATGTTCCTCAACTATCCCAACAACCCTACCTCTGCCGTGGCCTCGGAGGAGTTTTTTGGGCAGGTAGTGGCATTTGCAAAAAACCACAAGATAGTGGTGTGCCATGATGCAGCCTATACCGAGATGGCCTTTGATGGCTACAGCCCCCCCAGCTTTCTCCAGGCAGAAGGTGCAAAAGAGGTGGGGGTGGAGTTCCACTCCCTTTCCAAGACCTATAACATGACGGGCTGGCGCATAGGGTTTGCCGTGGGAAACAGAGAGGCAATATCGGCCCTGGGCGATATCAAGAGCAACATTGACTCGGGCGTGTTTCAGGCGGTGCAGTGGGCTGCTATCGAGGCCTTGACGGGAGAGCAGGCATGTGTTCAGGAAATGAACCGCATATATCAAGAAAGAAGGGATGTGATGGTAGAGGGCCTGAGGGAGGCAGGCTTTGAGCTCACCCCTCCAAAGGCCACCTTTTACCTGTGGGTCAAGGTTCCAGATGGCTATACCTCTGCCAAGGTCGCAGAACATCTATTGGAGCAAGCCGGGGTCGTGGTCACTCCCGGGAACGGTTTTGGAGAGCCAGGAGAGGGTTTTTTCCGCATTGCCCTCACCCAAAGCAAAGAGCGGCTGGAAGAGGCCGTAAACCGTATGAAACAAGTGGTCCTCTAGGAAATCATGGCAAGGGCCTACATAGGGCTTGGATCTAATCTGGGAGATGGGATCCTCAATTGCAAAAAAGCCCTTGATCTGATGGGGCATAGTCCACACACAGAGGTAATCGAGGCATCCAGCTTCTATAGGACCGAGCCTGTTGGAAAAAAGGACCAGGGCTGGTTCATAAATTGTGTGGCCCACATAACTACCGGGCTTGAGCCTAATGGCCTCCTCTCCTTCCTTTTATCCATTGAAAAAGAGATGGGAAGAGAGCGGAAAGAGAAGTGGGGCCCAAGGACCATAGACCTGGACATACTCTTTTATGGCGATACCGTGATGAAGGAAGGCTCTCTCATTATTCCTCATCCCCTGGTCCAGGAGCGGAGATTTGTGCTCATCCCCTTGGTGGAGCTTGCCCCGGATCTGGTCCACCCTGTGTTGAAGAAAAGCATAATCCAGCTTTTGGCCATTTGTCCTGAGGCGGGCCAAGAGGTTAAAAGGGTGGAGATTTGATAGATGCGCTTACTGCTCTTTATCATATTGGCCTATGTGTGCTATCGGGTCTTGAAGGGGCTCTGGGGGAAAAGCTCTCCCAAGTTTCAGGATTCACCAGAGGCAGGCAACATCAGCGAGATGGTTCAAGACCCCTTTTGCAAGACATTTGTTCACGTAAAAGAGGCAAAACGCCTGACCGTGAGAGGGCAAGAATATTTTTTCTGCAGTCAGGAATGTGCCGATAAATTTTTAGAGAAGCTAGAGGAGGAGCCATGAAATTTTTTATTGACACTGCCAACATCGAAGAGATCAAAAAGGCTAATGAACTGGGGCTGTTGGACGGGGTCACCACCAATCCCACACTGGTGGCGCGGGAGGGAAAGGAGTTTACTTCTCTTATAAAGGAGATATGCGCCATTGTGGATGGGCCGGTAAATGCCGAGGCCGTGAGCCTTACTGCGCCGGAGATCATCCAGGAGGCCAAGGAGCTTTCAAAGCTCGGAGACAATATCGTGGTAAAGATCCCTTTAATAGCAGAGGGGCTGAAGGCGGTAAAGGCCTTGGCTGCCGAGGGTATCAAGACCAATGTGACCTTGTGCTTCTCTCCCATGCAGGCACTCATGGCCGCAAAGGCCGGGGCCAACTACATCAGCCCCTTTGTGGGGAGGCTCGATGACATCAACCACAGGGGAATGGAGCTGGTGGAGCAAATCATTGCCATCTACGACAATTACGGCTATGAGACTGAGGTGATAGTTGCAAGTATCCGAAATCCACTCCATGTGCTGGATGCAGCCCTTATGGGAGCAGACATTGCTACCATCCCTTTCAAGGTCATGGAGCAGTTGATCAAACATCCGTTAACCGGCATAGGACTGGAAAAGTTCCTCGAAGATTGGAAAAAACTTCAGGAATAATGAGACTGAGATGGGTGGAGTTTTTTTTGGCCTTTTCCATATCCCTGGCCTTGGGCCTGCCAGGGGTTAGGGCCGACATTTACAGGTACAGGGATGAAAACGGGGTATGGCACTTCACCAACATCAAGAGCGATGCCCGGTATAGGCTCTACATAAAGACTCCCAAACAGGGCCTTGCCAGCTACATAAAAAAATACGAAGACATCATTGCCCAGGCATCCAGGCGCTTTGGAGTGGAAAAATCCCTTATAAAGGCAGTGATAAAGGCAGAAAGCGACTTTGACCACCGTGCCGTCTCCCGCAAAGGCGCTCAAGGCCTGATGCAGTTAATGCCGGAGACTGCAAGGGTGCTTGCCGTATCCAACCCCTTTGATCCTTATGAGAACATCCTTGGAGGGACCCGTTACTTGAGCCTGCTGCTGAAGAAATTCGGCAATGACAAGCGGAAGGCCCTTGCCGCTTACAATGCAGGTCCTGAAAGGGTTGAGCAGAATGGGGGAGTTCCCCCTATAGCCGAGACCAGGGCCTTTGTGGAAAGGGTGCTCGAATACTACCGGCAATACCATAGATCCTTAAAATGAAGCCCCGCCCAGAACATACCGTCACTGGACAAAAGGTGTCCAATCTTCCCAACATCCTCACATTTCTGAGGATTGGGTGCATCCCCCTTGTGCTGATCTTTCTGGCCTGGGAGGGGAGGCTGTGGAGCTTTCTGGCCGCCTCTGCCTTTGGGCTCGCCTTTATCACCGACTTTTTGGACGGCTTTTTTGCCAGGCGCTACGGCGCTGTAACTGATCTTGGAAAATTCCTGGACCCGTTAGCTGACAAGATCCTGGTGATAACCACCATGATCATGCTTATCCCCTTGGAAAGGATTCCGGTATGGATGGTGGTTCTCATCGTAACACGGGAGATAGCAGTAACAGGGCTGCGGGCCATAGCTGCAAGCGAAGGAGTCGTCATCCAGGCAGAACCTCTGGGCAAACTCAAGACGATCCTGCAGTCGGTCTCCCTTCTTGCCCTTTGCCTCCACTACCCTTATTTCGGATTGAATTTCCACAAGCTGGGAATCATTATCCTTTGGGGGGCATTGGGCTTTACACTTTGGTCTGGATTCAACTACTTCCGGCACTTCAGCCGTGAGGTGTTCGGAAAGGGGAATTTTAAGGGTTGACAAAGGCGCTTGTGGAGGTAAAATATTGTTATACGAAGCGGGAATAGCTCAGTTGGTAGAGCACCACGTTGCCAACGTGGCTGTCGCGGGTTCAAGTCCCGTTTCCCGCTCCATTTTTTATGGCGGCATAGCCAAGTGGCTAAGGCAGCGGTCTGCAAAACCGCTATTCACCGGTTCGAATCCGGTTGCCGCCTCCATCTTTTGTCTTGAACAAAAGGCTCGGACCTATTCCGAGCCTTTTCTTTTTTATCCAAAAGGACAAGTGAAGGTAAAGTTATGCCGCTTTCCGTGATGGATCTTTACAAAGACGTGCTCCCCAAGACAAATTGCAAGGACTGTGGATACCCCACCTGCATTGCATTTGCCGGCAAGG
>JAMOVZ010000058.1 GCA_027061865.1 Desulfobacterales bacterium | reverse complement strand
GGCCTCCTGTGAAGGGGGCTTTTCTTCCTCCAGTGGAATGGCCTCTACAAAGCGCTGTATGTTCATAACCGAGGGAGGCTCAGGGAACAGCTCCGAGATAAGGGAGGCCAACTTTTCCATGTCCTCCTTCAGTTGTTCCACCCTGGGGCGGGGCAGGGCCTTTACATCCACTTTTTCGAGGGCAGCCTCTGTCTTTTCTGCCCACCACTCAATGGCGGCCACCCGTCCCCGCATGCGTTTTTTTGCAGGGAAAAGCTTGTCCCAGTAAGTGTCGAGGAGGTCACGCATCACCTTGACGCCAATGCAAAACCCCTCTGCCCCCTTTGTGCGTGTAAGCCCTACTGACAGGTAGCTTGCCGCCAGCAAGTCCTTGGATTTTGAGGACAAGATTTCAGAAGACAATTCCACCACCTTTTTCCACTCTACCCCTCCGGAGGCAGTGGGAGAAGACATCTTGTCTATTTCAGCCTGTAGGGCCTCAAACTCGGGTTCATAGCGGGCGTCAGCTCCAGTGGGGCTTTCGCCCTCAATGGGTTCCCTGCCCAGCCTCTCCAGTTCCATGTTCTCTTTCTTGCTCCTTTAAGGGCTCACAGACCAAAGCCTTACAAAGTCATCCTTTCTCAGGGGCCTGTTATAGACAGCCATGAAGATGTTCACCCCTGCTCCCCCTATGAAAAGGGAAGTGGGGGGTCTTTGTGCCGCCGCCTTTATTTCCTGGTGCCAAAGCCGGATAATGGTCATAGCACCGGGTCCTGAGTCCACGGGGATAAACGCCTCCGATTCCCTCAGGTATGTTTGCAACTGCAGGCTGATCCTTGCCTTCATCCCCGCTGGGATATCAGAGTCTTCAAGTGTTTCCGGGGCAGAGGGCCTCTCCCAAATGTTCCCTTTTTCCTCCGAGGTGCCGGAAGGGAATCTCATGGCCTCGAGATCTGCCTTCAATGCCTCAATTTCCCTGTAGTTCCTGGAGCCGATGTATTCCATCCGGGCCCAGCACTTCTCGCACACCAAGGGAAGCAGTTCCCAGTGCTTCTCCCAGCCTTCCAGCCTGCCAACAGCCATGATCAAAAAGGGAAAGGGCCTTCCAATGGAATCACAGCTCTCTTTTACCAGCCCCAAGGCAAGCTCTCCGCCTTTGGGCGTCATGGCCCAAAAGCGCCACGAGCAAGTGGGGTGCGCTCTGCCCCCCGCCCGGCCGAAGGCTTGATGGCCCTCCTCTATCCACCTGGAAAAGGCCTCTGTCATGATGTGAGCCTGGCCAAGCTCCAGGTAGTCTTTGGCAACGGGATGCTTGCCAGAGGCATACCAGATCCAAGAGCTATTCGATTTCCCTATTTCCAACATTCCACTATCTTTTCCGGCACCCTCCTTGGGGCCGTGTGAAGCAGCCTTATAATGGGTTGGTGGCCCCTGAACTGGAAGTTGACCCTTATGAAGGAAATTCCCAGGCGCTTGAGATCTGGAGCCACTTCCGGGAAATCCTTTCGGTGGAACACCTTTTGGCCTGAACGGAAATCATACAGGAATTTCGCAAATGCATTATAGCCGGTGTACTTCTTGGTGAGCTTGAGATTAGCCACCTTGATTTCCAAAATTACGTCCCCACATTGGCCAGGGCTCCACTTGATCCGTTTCCTGACAGGGTACTGGAAGTTATCCAGCCGTCTGGTGCCGTCTGCACACTGGATCTTGAGATGGGTGGCAAACGGCTTAACCTTGGCCTCGGGGTTTACGTCCGTTGGAAGCCCTTTTATCACCACGCTGTATTCCTTTTGAACAGGCCTCTGGGCAGCAGCCCCTTTGGTCATAAAAGTGAGAAAGGCAGGGGTAAAGGGGATCCTTCCACCCAGGGCCTCTGTTGCGTAATAGCCCTTCCGGAGGCTTCTTGCCAAAAACGGGGCAGCAGGGCCTTTGACAAACTTGGTAGCCACGCCCCCAGGGCCCAAAAGAATCTGGCTGATGCTCTTGAAATCTCCTACGCCCTGGATTTCCACCAGCACTTCCCGCTCCCAGATGTTTTGCAGATGGCAGGCCGCCTCCACCCTGGCGTAATGCCACAGGAAGTCGAGGGGCCCTCGAAGAAGTTTCCAAAAGGGTTCTTCCCCTTTGGTCTCTTCGGCCATGTAAGTCTTGAGCTCCAATATGGAGCGGTTGGCGGCAAAGAAGGGGGAGTCACTTGCCACAGGGTCCTCGTTAAACACCTTTGCAACGGTCTGGAAGGCAAGTTTTCTGGAGGAGACCACGGGCGTGAGTTCGGACAAGGCCTTCAGATAGTTCAGATAGGCCTTGGCGGCTCCCAGAGTGTCTTCCACGGTTTGGGCCTTCCTGGTACGGGTTACTGCCCTCTCAAGGCGGGTTATTATGCTCCTGCCCTTGCGCGAGACCTTGGCGATTGCGCTTTTCTCCTTTATGCTGGCAAGGCGCTTGGCTTCCTTTTTGACCTCTTGGAACTTGAAGAACATGTTCACCCACGGAGGTGGTTGGGCCGTGTTTGAAACCGGCCCCAGCTCAACAACCACCCTGTCCAACATTTGGAAAAAAGGCCCTTTTTGTTTAGTCACCTTGGCGGCGGTCCTCTGCCACTCCTCCCTTCCACTAAGCACCTTGTAACCATCAGGAAATGCCAGGATAAAGTCCTTCCAGGCGGCCAAGTAATTTTCGTTATACCAGGAAAGGAAGTCCTGTTTCTGCTTGGCGATGATGGGGGGGCCGGGATCTGGCAGGGCAGATTCCAGTTCCTTTACAAAGCCCTGAATGAAGGTATGGCCCTGGGCGGTATATGCAGGGAGAACCACAGGCGCTTCAGGCTCCAGACTCCCCTTCCAGAAGTCCTTCAGAGTGATCGGCGGAATATCTTCTTGTTGATTGGCCCAGGCAACCAGCCACTTCATGTTCATGTCTTTCAGGGCTGCCACATGGTGAAGCCATTCCTGCAATGTGTTGAGCTCTTGGTTAAGGGTTTGGCCGTCCTGGGTCCATACGAGATAATGGAGGTAAAGCCCTGCAAGCTTTTCCCGTATTTCGGGCACAAGATTATTCTCTTGAACCAGGACCAAGGCCTGATAAGGAGGGGGAGGCATCTTGGCAAGGGCTTCCAAGGGCTTGCCCTCAAGCCTTGCCTTCAGTAGATTAATTCTTCTGACAAGTAAGGCTATGTGGGGGGCGAGTTGCTCGGGAGCGGTGTCCGCCCGAAACCCTGCAAGCCTCTCTATCATAGCCTTGTCTAACGGCTCCAAGAAACCCTTTTGAAACTGATTGCAAAACTTTTCTTTTAAGCGCTTCTCCACTTCAAGGCTTTCAGTGAGCCCGAAACGGGGTATCCACCAGTCCTTGTTGCGGGTCTCCATCTTGGTTATGGCGCCTAAAAAACGGTCAAGGGTTACCACATCAGAGATAATATTCCCCTCAAGAATCGGGGTCTTGAGAAACTGGCGCGAGGTCTCTTTGAGAATGCTCAGGTTCTTGTAAAAGGAGAAGCTCATCAGGCCGCAGAGGGCCCCTACAAAGGTAATCCAGGCAACTAGGGCCAGGTTGCGGGTGAGCCGGCTCCACTCAAGGGCCCTCTGGGTGGGGGCAAAAAGGCCCCTGTCGGCAGGGAGGATCTTTGCAAAAAAGTCGTGGAGAAATAAGCCCCTGTT
>JAMOVZ010000057.1 GCA_027061865.1 Desulfobacterales bacterium | reverse complement strand
CCCTTGACGCCATTTTCATCCGGCAAGGGATGGCCTGCCTCTGTTATTTCGATCTTTTGAAGCTCCTCTGAAAATCCATACTTCACCACTATATGCCCTTTCCAAATACGGGGGCCCAGGATCTCCTCGACTGCCTTGGCCATTGGAGCTGTGGCCTTGCCTCCTCCAACCACAAGGATCCTGTCAACCTCAGTAAGGTTGAAACACCTAAGGACGTTATCACCCTGTCCCGCCACCAGTTCGTGCCCCTCCAGCCTTAAGGCACGCTTCACTGCAGCATAGGGGTCAACAGCAGCAATTGCCTCAAGAAAGATCTCTCTTGACTCACGCCGCATAGAATCGATCACTGAAAGATCCATAATGGCACCCCCTCCGGTTTTTATTTGAGCATAATGCCACGGTCCCTTTAGAAACTGAACTCTTCTTAACAGGTTTGCCAAGTCCTTTGCAACAGCTGTTGCTAATTGCAGCTTGAGTTATTGAAATTTTTTCCTTATGGTTTATATGGGAGATGGTATCTTATCGGTTGGCGGAATCTGCGCCAACCGCCTCCGGCGGTAAGAACTCTTAGCCCTAGTGGAGAGCCACAATCAATGGATGAGAGGGAGGTAGAGCAAGGTTACGCTTCCTTCCACCGCAGGCTCAACCAGATCTTGCGGAGAAGGGATGTACGAGCCTTCAAGGCCCATGTGGCAGCACATCCCGGTCAAGCGGGTAAGCTCTCTCACTGCCTCGGGTTGAGCGATGAGCTGGCCGAAGTTGAGATGTATAAGGCCATTGTTTTGCGTTCCCCCTTAAAGGATCTCCACCACGAGGCCATCTCTTGGCTAAGGGAGAGGGGAATAGAACCGCCTAGAGCAAGACCTGGACGCAAAAGGAGGAAACTACGTGGAAGAAGTATCAAGAGATGACTGTCCCCCTTGCCTTATTTACATAGATAAGGAGGGAAATTGGTATCACAAAGGCGCCCCCATGATTCATAAGGGCTTTGTGGAACTCTTCTATGAAAACATGACCCTTGATGACCAGGGCCGATACATCATCGAGATGGACGGCCAAAGGTGTTACGTTGATGTGGAAGACACGGCCTACGTGGTAAAAGGCGTCACTTACTTTAAAGAAGAGAGCGGAGAAAGGTTCATTCTTCACCTCAGTGATAACAGCCAGGAAGAACTGGACCCTGAAACCTTGTACATTGGAGAAGGTGATGTACTCTATTGCATGGTCAAAAGGCGCGCCTTTCCCGCACGATTCACCCGGCCTGCCTATTACCAGCTAGCAGAATTTATAGTTGAAAAACACGGCGATTTCTTTTTGCCCCTGAACGGAAAGCAATATCAAATTAAGCCAAAAACAGAAGAATAGCTGCCTCACCCTTTGTCCACAGGAGTGAGGATCTCTATTTGGGCCTCTTGCTTAAGGCGCTCTAACCAGTGTTTGAAAAATTCGCTTTGCTTCAGATATATGAGCAAGAACCTATATCTTTCTTTTTCCTCTTTGTATTTCTGCTCGTCAATACCCTTGAACCCTTCCCACTTGACCACATAGGCGGCCTCGCTGGTCATATAGACTTTGTCAGGGTAAGGTTTGTGCTTGCTTAGGCCAAACACGGCCTCTTGCAGATCCGGCTCATAGCCTATCTTAGGCACAGGTCCTCTCCTGGTGAAATATTCAGTGCGCTCAGGGGTGATGCCGTACTGTTTTGCCAGCTCTGTCCACTCGGCTCCTTGCTTCAGTTTGGCAAGGAATTTTTCGGCCTCCTGTTTTGCCCGTTGAGCTGCCTTTTCCTCTATCAGCCTCGCTTTGACCTTTTCTTCCACCTCCTTGAGCTCTGGTAGGTAAGAAGGCCTCTTTTCCACCACCTGGAAGATATAAAATCTTCCTTGAATCTCCACCAGATCACTGGTTTCGCCTTTTTGTAGGGAGAAAAGGGCTTCCCGCACCGCCCTAGGGGCAGGTATGCCAGGGATGGACTGGTCCACTGAAAACAAAGGCGTGGTAAGGGTTCTGAGGCCGTGTTCCTGGGCATATTGGCTTAGATCCACCTCATAGGGCATCTGGTCCATAAGGGTCAAGCCCTTTTCATGGGCAAGCTCTGAGGCCCTTGCCTTTGCAAGGGCCTTTTTTATTTTATCTTTCACTTCTTCTATGGGCTTGGTCTTTCTAGGCCTTTTATCTTCCACCTTGATTATGTGGTAGCCGAATCTGGTTTTAATCAGGTCGCTAACCTGGCCTTTTTCCAGGTTAAATGCCGCCTCTTCAAAAGATTTTACCATTTGGCCCCGAGAAAACCACCCCAGGTCACCCCCCTTCTCCTTTGTAGGCCCTTCAGAGTATTTCTTTGCAAGCCCGGCAAAGTCCTTCCCCTCCTTGGCTTGCTTGAGCACTGATTCGGCCCTTTTTCTGACCGCCTCCTCCTCTTCCTTTGAAGCGCCTTGCTTTAGCCGAAAGAGGATGTGGCGGGCCTTTACCTTTTCCTCCTCTACAAATCTATCCAAGTTGTACTCGTAATATTCCTTAACTTCTTCTGGGGATATCTTTGCCTCTTTTTCAAAATCCTTCGGATCCAAGCGGATGTAGGCAACCTTAATCTTTTCAGGTATCCTGAATTCCTCTTTGTGCTTTTCAAAAAACTCCTTCAACTCTTCGGCTGTTACCTTTATATCTTTTTTGTACTTGGAGGCAGGAAACTTCACAAAGCTAATCTTTACCTTTTCATTCAAATAGGCATAGTGGGCCTTGATTTCCTGTTCAGAGACAGGGGCAAAGCACAGCAAAAATTGGCGCACCTTCCTTTTAAGCAGGTCTCGGGCCATTGCATCTTCAAAGTCCTCTGGCTTCATCCGGTTCCTGCTGAGAAGCGCTCGATACCGCCCTATATCAAACCTTCCATTTACTTGAAATGCCGGGTATTCGAGTATGGCCTGTTGAATTTCCTCCTGTGTCACAGAAAGGCCCAATCTCTTTGCCTCATGACTTATAAGTTTCTCTTCTATCAGGGCCTCGAGTGCCCTTGCTCTCAAGTTGAGCTTTTTTATGAGATTGTTGTTCCACGCCTCTCCATACTGGCGCATATAGGCATCCACCAGTTCCCGGTAGGCCTTCTGGTATTCCACGCCTGTGATAGGCTCTCCATTTACATAAGCAATCTTTACCACCCTTCCGGCGCGAAACGAATAGCCGAAATAGAAAACAAAAACCACGGCTATCATTCCGATCAGAAACTTTATCAGCCAAGACTTGGCATGCTTCCTCATCAAGCTCAGGACCATAGGGATTCAGACCTCCATCGCGATCTCAACAAAAGCCGCACGAGCCATAACACATCAGGCCGCCTGGCGCAAGGGCGCAATTTCACTTTCCCGGACGCTTCCTGGGTGGCAACAGTCCATCCTTTGCCAACCGCTCATGAATCTCTTGGGAAGATAATTTGGCCATATCCTTGGGACACTCGACAACCTCAAGGCCTTCCCTTTCAAGCACATGGAACTCATCGCGTAAAATTCCAAGCATCTTAGGAGGTGCTGCCATTATGACCTGTCTTGCCTTCGCGGCTTTGGCAACATTCTTTGCCTTCTCCACCGCCTCTCTTGAAAATCTCTTGTCTAACTCTTCATGATGTCTGGAGCGGTGATCGTCGT
>JAMOVZ010000056.1 GCA_027061865.1 Desulfobacterales bacterium | reverse complement strand
CCTGTAAGAGGTAGCAGAAAAGAGCGGCAACTTGGCAGAGGCCAAGGCCTGGTCGTCTTCACATTGGTCCAAATCATTGCCACAATGGGGGCAACGCAGATGGAAGAACCTCTTGGTATTCTTGCAAAACAGCAATGGCCGAAGCTGGGAAAAGCTACCCCCTGAGCCGGTTTGGCATGAGAGCTTAAGCATGCCGGTATCAGGGTTTTTAGAAAAGGCATTGAAAGAGGCATGCCAAAGGTCGGCTACCTGCTCATTTGTCAACGGAAAGACAGGGTCGTTGGCGATTAAGGGCCTGGCCCTTTGGATTGAGAGGAATAGTCTTTTTGCCGGGATAGAGGCATCGGTTACAATGTGTGCCTCTAAGGTGCGGGCAAAAGGATTGGAGTTTTCCGCCACTACAAATGGATAAGGAATTTTTTCCAAGACTTGAGCGGTTTCACTCTTAAGTGTTATGGACAGATGAAGACAGGGGCCGGCCTGGGGGTGAAGATAGGGCAGAAGGGAATTATGCCGGTCTTTTTTTTCCACTATTAAACCTTTCTTTGGCCTCGCACTAACTCCTACTATGTAGCAGCTTAAGAACTCCTAACCGCCGGAGGTAATGTTAGTGAACAGAATAGGTTAGATTAAGTATATTTTCATATCATTGCGGCAAAAACAAGTCAACGCCCTAATTGCTAAGAGTAAGTCGGCAAAGGAGACTAGTAAAAAAAGAAATCGGCCGTGAAACGGAAAAGTTAAATTGCCAGCTCCTCTGTCTTGGCTTGAGAGGCGAAGCCAAATCTTTCCGTTGACAATCCCCTCCTGAAGACTAATATTTTTAGGTGAAGTTTAGTGACATTTTGTGATTTAAGCAAAGACATTGCGTTTTTGAAGCATAATAAACCAGGGAGGTGTTATTTTACATGTTGAGAATGTTGCCGGTAGGCGCTTATCAGGCAAACTGCTATATATTGGGCTGTGACAAGACCTTGGAGGGGTTGGTTATAGATCCGGGAGATGAGGTCTTTAGGATTGTAAGGGAAATATCTGGCTTGGAGCTTCACATTAAATACATATTCATCACGCACGGACATTTCGATCATACTGGCGGGGCCATGGAGCTTAGACGAATCACCCGCGCCCCTGTATGGATCCATCCCCTGGATGAAGCAGGGCTCGGTTTTCCGGCTGATGGGCATTTCTACGATGGCCAGTTCTTTCGAGTGGGGACCTATCCAATCAGGGTAATCCACACACCAGGCCACTCTCCAGGAGGAGTGTGTTTCCATGCGCCAGGGGCCGTGTTTACTGGAGATACGCTCTTTGCAGGCTCTGTAGGCAGGACCGACTTCCCAGGTGGAAGCCACTCCCAGCTGGTGGCCGCCATAAAGAACAAGATTTTTCCTCTGGGCGATGACTTGAGGATTTATCCAGGCCACGGCCCCCCCTCTACCATCAGAAAGGAAAGGCTTACCAACCCGTTTCTGGCTTGAGGACACCTGGCCATACCCCGGCATGGCAACGCAAAAAGGCACCCCATGAAACAGGTGCCTTTTTGTGTATTGTTTAAGTTTTTATCGAGCGATTAAAAGATGGGGCGAAGCTCCACCCTTCTATTTTTGGCTCTGCCTTCTTCAGTGGCATTGCTCGCTATAGGCCGGCTGGGGCCATAGCCTACAGCCCTTAGCCTGTCAGGGCTTACACCGGCCCTGATAAGATAGTTCATTACCGCCTCTGCCCGCTTCTGTGACAACTTCATGTTGTAGGCCAAGGAGCCAGTGCTGTCGGTATGGCCCTGGATTTCCAATTTCAACCCGGGGTTCTTTTTAAGGATGGTAACCACCTCTTCCAAAAGCGGGATGAATTTGGGCTTTATGTCCCACTTGCCCGTATCAAAGGTTAGGCCCTTCAGGATCCAGCAGCCCCTTTCATCGACCTTTACGCCCTTTGGCGTGCGCGGGCACTTATCCTTGTAATCGTAAACACCATCGCCGTCGGAATCCAACGGGCAACCTTGGGTGTCTACTTTAACACCCCGCGGGGTGCCCGGGCATTTGTCCATATAGTCATAGACTCCGTCATGATCCGAATCCAGGGGGCAGCCCCTGATATCCACCTTTACTCCCTTTGGGGTGTGGGGACAGATGTCAAGGGAGTCAACCACACCGTCACCATCACTGTCCTTTTCAACCGGCTTCCTTGCTTCCTGTTTCTCAAAAAAGACCTCTTCTACGAATTGGGCCATGCCCTGATCGGTGATCACATCGTCAATATCAGAATAAAAGCCGCAAGCTCCGGCCTGAGCCACCTCCTTGAGAAGAGCGATTCCGGCCTTGTCATTTCCTACTCCCACAGTATAGATGCAAACCCTGTCTCCATAAGCGGATTTCATGGCCTTGGCAGCACTCAAAACAAGCCCTTTGTCCATCTCTTCTCCATCGCTTACGATGATCACGGCAATCTTTCCCTTTGCTTGGGCCAGGTCCGCTATCCCCGCTCTGATTGCCATCTCCAGTGGACTTAGGCCTTGTGCTCTGGTTACTTGGCTCAGGGCGTTTCCAAAGCCTGCCTTGGTATAGTCCCCTACGCCGTAAAGCAGGGTGGTGTATTCTTCTGAAAAGACACCTCCCCGCCTGCCAAAGGTCCTGAGTCCTGCTTCCATGGACATTTCAGGCAGCGTGGCATTGAGGCGGTATGCAAAAGTCAAAGCCTTGCATATTTTCTTTTCGCCTTTATACATGTCATCCATGGACCCCGAGGCATCCAGGATCAAGAAGAAGGTGTTTACCTTTTGAACCAGGGCGCCAGATTTGACCTTGCTTTGAAGGTCCACGGGAGTGAACTCCCCGGGCCCTGTTACAATGGGCTGCTGGGCGGCACACCCAACGAACAAGACAGCTAGACCTAACACAATCCAATACTTAGACAACATTCGAAACATTCCAATCACTCCTTTCCTTGCTAGTTTTTAATCAAGCTATAAAACAGTTCCTTGAAGTAAAGGGTTGTTTATGAAATAAGGCCGGATTCACCACAATGGGAGAACCCTTCCTTTTGTTTGCGCTTCGTATCAAGGTGCCCTTCGTTTGGCTGAAGCAGGGCGTTGTTGTCCTCAACCACCCTATCCGCCGCTGCGAAAACCTTACGGTTGATCCCAGTTCCCTGATTGCAACAGGGCTTTTGTTGCGTTAGTCACGTCGATAATGATTATTAATATAATAATATAAGGATTAGGGGGGAATATAGCATGCTGTTTGCAAGAGCACAAGAAATTTTTGGCGATAAAGGGGCAGGCCTTTGGGAGCCCTCTACAGGCTAACCCTCATACCATCGCGGGGGACCGTGATTTTGTGATCCAAGCTGTGGTCAGCCCTGACCCTTTCAACCAACTGCTGCCACTGGGCGTGGTTTAGGGGGATGGGATAAGGTTGGCCTTTGCCAGGAGGGCCAAAGGGATTCAGAGGTTCATACTTCTTGGCCATGTTGTTGTGGGGGTCTCCCTGGACCATGTCGGCATCTCCCATGTGGACTATAAAGGCCTCTTGCCGCGGGTTGATTTCCTTGATGAATTTTATCGCTCTTTGGAAACTCATGTGGGATGGGCGGTTCTCCTTGGGCTCATTGAGCCAAAAGGATTGGATTACCAAAATGTCAGGCTTTTTGATTTCATCCGCGATGTAAGGGATGTCCATGAAGTCTGAA
>JAMOVZ010000055.1 GCA_027061865.1 Desulfobacterales bacterium | reverse complement strand
ACTCCGATGCGCACAGCCCCCGTGACTTGCTCTCCCGCTCGCTTGCCCAGGCCATTGCCTCTGGATCAGGCCTGGGTGAGACTGCATTAGAGAAGTTGCTCGCCAATTCCCGTCAACTGCTCAAAGGCGTGGATGAATCCTAAATAAACTTCTAATACAGTTATGACTATGAGACAAGACCGCTGGTTCGAATATGTTGGAAATGTCCATGTGCATTCCAGTTATTCCGATGGCACTTTTTCTCCGCCTCAGATAGCAGGAGTTGCAAAAAATATAGGCCTCGATTTTGTGATCATCAATGATCACGACTACATGACCAAAGATCTGCATCTCGAGCACGAGGGGTTTTATGATGACCTGTTGCTCTTGATGGGGCTTGAAATCGGTGGGCGCTATCATCATTACTTAGCCTTTGACATAAAAGAAATGATCCCGGGAAGGGGACTTACTCCCCAACAGGTTATTGACCAGGTCAACGAGCAGGGAGGCTTTGGGTTCCTGGCGCATCCCTTTGAAAAGGGCATGCCTTTTGCCGAGAAATCAGTGGCCTACACTTGGAATGACCTCAGTGTGGATGGCTATACTGGCCTTTGCATATGGAATTTTACCTCCCGCTGGAAGGAGGGAATACGGTCTCCACTCCACGGCGTGTTCCTCATAGTGTTCAAGCCCCAGTTTTTAAAAGGCCCCAGCAAGAGGACCTTGCGGTTTTGGGACCGGAAATGCCGAGAGCGGCAGGTGGTGGCCATAGGTGGCTCCGATGCCCATGGAAGCCGTTTCAAGTGGGGTCCCCTTGTCCTGAGGCCACTTTCCTATCATTTTCTTCTCCAGAGCATAAATATCCACATACTGCTCAAAGAGCCATTGAGCAAAGAATTCGGTAAGGCAAAGGCGCAAGTTTATGAGGCGATGAAAAAAGGCTCCCTTTACATTTCACAAGACGGGCTCAAGCGGGCCAAGGGCTTTAACTTTTATTACAGCTCCTGTTCGGGCTTGGTGGCAGGGATGGGTGAGCGGACGGGTTATTCAAAGGGGTGGCTTGTGATCAACCTGCCCCTTGAAGGTAAGATTAGAGTGCTGAGGAATGGAAACCCAATAATCCATGAAACAGGTAAGCAGTTGCAGGTAAAGATTTTAAAGCCAGGTGTCTACAGGGTTGAAGCCTACTATCATCTCCCCCTCTTCGGGTGGCGGCCGTGGATATTCTCAAACCCCATCTGGCTTCTATAGGTTAGCAAATTCCCCAAAATGCCTTAATTCTTTCGCCTTAATCTCTGGATCAGAGACCTTGCCGAAAAACCGCTTTTCTTCCCACCGTTATCCCGGCTCAAATCCACAAGAAGGCCCAATTGCCCAACAATCTCTGAAATGGCGCTTGCCTCCTTGTGCAGCTCCTTGCTGGTGTTAGCGCTTTCTTGGGCAGTGGTTGTGTTCTCGTGGGTGACCTTATCCATTTTTATCATTGCATTGTTTAATAACTCTATTCCCTGGGCCTGCTCCTGCGAGGCTGCGGTGATTTCATCTACCAGTTGATCTACCTTGATGATGCTTTCTGCAACTTGATTGAATTCATCATTGGTCTTACTTGAAAGTTGTGTGCCGTCTTCTATCTTTTTGGCAGTGTCTTCCAGTAGACGTGAAGTGGTTCGCGCCGCCTCTGCAGCTCTCATGGCCAGGTTTCGCACCTCATCGGCCACGACTGCAAATCCTGCTCCCGCTTCACCGGCCCGCGCCGCCTCAACTGCGGCGTTCAAGGCGAGTAGATTGGTCTGGAATGCAATCTCATCTATGGTCTTGATGATGTCCTTTGTCTCTTCAGAGGCCTTAAGCGTATCTTCCATGAACTGACTTAACCTTACCATGGATTCCTTTGCGTTTTGGATAGTTTTTGTCACTTCTTTTACCAGGTCGTTTGCTAAGTTGGCGTTTTCTGCGTTTTGTTTAGTCATCGAAGATATCTCTTCGAGTGAGGATGAGGTGTCTTCCAGGGCAGAGCTCTGCTCCGAAGAACCTGCCGCCAGTTGCTGACTGCTTTCAGCTTCCTTCTGTGCCAGAAGCCGCAGTTCAGAGGAAGATGAGTTCAGGTTTGCCACTGCTCTTCTGAGAGAGGAAAAGATTTGCTGGACATTTTTTCTAACAATATACATCCCGGCCAGAAAAAAGAGTATAAGGGTGATCAATCCTGCGAGGAGTATTGTTTTCAAACGCTTAACCTTGGAGTATGACTCCCGGTCCATAAGGAAAACGGCTTGGTTCATCTCCTTGAGGAGGGGGACGTTGTTTTCAGCTATGAACTTAAACGCTTCCATGTCCTTATGTTTGACCCAATTATAAACCCTATCCTTGAATTGCATCCACATCCCTTGGACCCGAGCTAATTGTTTTTTTACAGTAGGGCTCTCGGGGGGTGGCAGAGTTATGTATTTAGAGAACTGAAGATCCAGGGGTGCAGAGCCACCGGCTGCCAACGCCACCAATGTTTCATCGAAAATGCGGGCCGTGCCAAGGACTTGATCTTCTGTCACCAGATTCTTTTCAAACAGTATGCATTCCTTGGTAAGTTTCTGCGTTAGCATCCTTTGCCTGCCTGCAAGGTTAATCACCACGCTGTCAAACTCCTGGGCCTTGAGAAGTTGAAACACGCTCCATATGATCATAATGGAGACAGCGAACTGGATGATAAAGCAGAGGTAGAGTTTGGTAGATCTTCTCATAATGATTCAAACTCCTTTCATCTCTTTGAGTTGCTGAAAGCTAAATGCAAGGAGAATGCCATTGGACAACGCCTTCCAACTCTATTTCGGGATGTTTATATGGCGGGTTGGAAACTTATATAAACTAAAGACAGGGCCCTTCTCATATACCGGGATCATCATGCTTGAAAGTGGCGGGGCAATATTGATCGTCAACTCAACAGACAATGCCGTTGGATTACTGACGCCTTCAACTCCCAGTTTCGGTGAATAAGGCGTCAGGTTAAGAGAATATAGAGTTGGCACACCATTTGCTTGAAATGATCAAAAATCCATCATGTGAATAATGTGAAAGGAGGTGAGATCCATCTAAAATCAAATTAAGTCAAGAATCTGAGAGATGCATGTTCATGGAAAATGCAAGACAATTTCTATTAGGAGGAAACTTGGATGAAAAAGATAACGGTGTTTCTTGGTTGTTTTATCCTTGTGATTTGCATGTGCGCAACGGCCTTCGCTGCAAGCAAGGCCACTGAGGCTGAATGCATTGCAAAGTGCAAAGAGGCAGCCCAGTGGGTAAAAGATAAGGGACTGGAGGCAACTCTGAAAGAGGTCAATAATCCCAAGGGAGCATTTGTGTGGAAGGATACCTATGTCTTTGCCATTGATATGCAGAAAGGCACGGTGTTGGCTCATCCTATTAAGCCCAAACTTATTGGCAAGGCACTGTTGGGGATCAAGGATATCAACGGGAAGATGTTTATTGCGGAATTTATTAAGGTAGCTAAGACCAAAGGCGAAGGTTGGGTTGAATATATGTGGCCCAAGCCTGGCGAGAAGAAACCTTCTCCAAAAAAGACCTATGTTTACCGGGTCCCGGGCACCAATGTTGTGATGGCCGCAGGGGTTTATTACTAAGCAGCGAAAGAGGGGCTCCGTGGCTCTCAAATGTGGGCCTCTCTCTAAAATTTATCTGGAGGCTGAGATGGAAAAGGGCGAGTTGTTGGGAAAATCCACAATTAAAGCTAAGATACTGATTCTCCCCGTGTTGGGTATATTGGGCATGACCTTTCTTGCGGGAATGAACTGGTACCTGAACAAGAGAAAAAGCCATGATATGGAGCTGCAAAAATTGAGCCTTGGAATTTCCAAGGCCGCATTAAACCAAATCATGGCGGAAAAGGAATACCTGGCAACAGGTGATGAATCATTAATAAGTATATACAAAAAGGCCTCTTCAGAGCTTGACTCCCTGGTCCACACCCTTGAAAAAGAGACCGGGGAACAGGACATCAGCGAGTTGGCCAAGGAGATTATTTCGATCAAAGGCGAGCACGATAAGATCTTTGCTTCCATGGTGGATAACAACAGGGCCTTAGAGCAAACAAAGACAACGTTAGTGAAAAAACTCGATATGGTTATGCATAATCTTAAGGAGATTGTCCAAGCAATAGATGCACAAGAGGCCAATCTGCTTATGGAGGGTGAGGTCCTTGATGCCAGTAAGGCCTCTTTGCGAAAAGAACTCAAAGACTTTATCGGCTTTGGCAACAGAAAACTCTTGAATATCCAGAACCTCTTATTGTTTGGTGATGGTGAGCTGTTCCGGAAAACGCGGCAGAAACTTACTCAAGAGATGAAGAAACAAGCACGAAATGTTGAAAATGTATTGGCAGTAGTTGCCTCTCCTGAATTTAACTCCAAGTGGCAAACCTCTCAGAAACTTTTGAAAGAGCTTCGAACTACTGGAGATTCCTTTTATGTAATATGGAAGAAAAACCAAACCCTGCTCCCCAAACTTAAAAAAACTGCCGGGGATATAGTTGAGAGGGCAGAAAAGATAGATGCATTGATCCGGGAAGACATTGCTGAAAGCACCCGCCTAGGCAATAGAATCGGATTTGGCTCCACCATATTAGGGATCATTGCGCTGTTGGGCCTGGGTGTCTTTGTAACTCGAGGTATAAGCAACTCTTTGTCATATTATGCCCAAAACCTCAAGGATGCCGCCGACCAAGTGGCATCCGCCTCCCAGCAGGTCTCATCCGCCAGCCAGACCCTGGCTGAAGGCGCCTCAGAACAGGCATCCGCAATAGAAGAGACCTCTTCCTCGCTAGAGGAGATGTCTGCCATGACAAAGCAGAATGCGGAAAATGCCTCTCAGGCAGACAGCCTGATGAAGGAGACAAACCGGGTAGTGGAGGATGCAGGCCATGCCATGGAAGAACTTACCCTGTCCATGGAGGAGGTTGCCAAGGCAAGCGAACAGACTCAAAAGATAATCAAGGACATTGATGAAGTCGCCTTTCAGACTAATCTGTTGGCTCTTAACGCAGCGGTTGAGGCGGCGCGGGCCGGAGAGGCTGGGGCTGGATTTGCAGTGGTGGCCGATGAGGTGCGAAACCTGGCCATGAGAGCTGCTGAGGCTGCCAAGAACACGGCCTTATTAATAGAAGACACAGTAAAGAAGGTGAAGCAAGGAAGCGAGGTGGTTGGCAAGAGCAATGAGGCATTTTCAAAGGTTGCAGAGAATTCTTCAAAGGTAGGTGAGTTGATTGGAGAGATCGCGGCCGCATCCAACGAGCAGGCCGAGGGTATTGGCCAGATCAATTCCGCTATTACCCAGATGGACAAGGTGGTACAGCAAAATGCTGCCAGTGCTGAAGAGTCTGCCTCTGCATCGGAGCAGTTGAGTGCACAAGCGGAGCAGATGAAGGGGATGGTGGAAGGTCTTGTTACCATGATAGGGGCTTCTTCAAAAGATAATGGTGGAGGTTATCGAGAAGATTTGAACCCTCCGGCATATGCGAAAGGCAAGGTAATTTCAGAAAGCAAGGTAAAGGCCCCCGTCAAGGCATCTGGCCCCAAGCCTGCCAAAAAGGAGCCTGATCCGGAAGAAGTGATTCCATTTGATGGGGATGACGATGATTTCGAGGATTTCTGAGGCCGAGAATGTGCCTGATTTGATCAATATATAATTTACAGGGGGAGGGATTATGGGTTAAAAGGGGTGCTATGGGCACGATATCCAAGTTGAATTTTGATCATCTTATTGGGAGGGAGGTGGGCACCGCCGTACTCATCAAAGAGCTGGCACGCGGCGGGATGGGCGTGATCTTTGTGGCCTACCAAAAGTCGTTGAAGCGTCAAATCGCGGTAAAGATCCTGCCCAAATCCATGCTCACGCCTATAACAGCAGAGTTTTTCAGGCAAGAGGCCGAATCTGCTGCGATACTTTCCCATCCTAACATCATACAGGTATATGAGGTTGGGGAGACGGAGGAGTTCCTCTTCTTCACCATGCAATTGGTGAAGGGTTATTCACTAGACTACTACATAAAGAAGGCCAGAAAGAACCCCATTCCCTCCAAGAGGGCCTTGCCAGTGAGGTCTACGCTGAAGATAATCATCCAGCTCTTGGACGCCCTGGATTACGCCCACAGCCAGGAGATTATCCATAGGGATGTAAAACCAGGAAATGTGCTCATGGAAAGCCACACCAAGCGGCCCATATTGATGGATTTCGGCCTTGCCAAGGTGATCCGCGGAGATGATCCCTCATCCTCCATGATGCTGGGCACCCCTATTTATATGGCCCCCGAACAGATCCTCAAAAAGGATATTGATTTTAGGGCCGACATTTATGCTGTCGGCACCATGCTCTTCGAGATGCTTATTCCAAGGCCGCTTTTTACCGGCCTAAAGAGCGCCACAGAGCTATTGGAAACTAAGATAGAATTAAAGGATAATCTTTTTAAGGAGTTACCATCAAAGCTGAACCCTCGTCTGAGGCCAGAAATTGATGACATAATACTTAGAGCAACTCGTTATAATCCAGAAGAGCGGTTCTCCACTTGCAGGGAATTCCGGGAGGCGCTAGAGACATATATGGCCGAATATTTGCCCCTTGCTTGATGAATCAGAGGCAATCCGCTCCAGACCGCCCCAGGAAACCACTGAAGTTTGCATGTAATTCTGACGAGTTATAATATATAGTTGTCTTTGAGGCCTAAGCCCATTCTAACGAGCCGAGAAAAATGGTCAAAAAGGTAAGCCGAGAAAAACAAAAGCTTGACCTCTTTGGGAGGAATCTCGCCCTTCTTTTTAATAGGGCTGGTATGTATTACGCTGACCATCCATATGTGAAGCAGGCCATTGATGCCACCTATGATTCTGCCCTCTCTTTGCTCAAGACCATATCCCCCCTGGTATTCATCATGTATCAGGAGCAGTTCTTTGTTGACGAAGAACCCTTGGACCCTCGTGTGAATGTGGCGAGGATAGTGTCGCAATTCAAGAAAAAGGGTATCCAGTCCATCTCTTTTGAAAAGGGATTGGACAAGAAGGAACTCAAGGGATTCGTTGACATATATTCCGCCCCCCATAAATTCCCCAATGCAGACTCCATAAAAAAGGCCTTGAAGAGCAAGAGAATCACCAACATAAAAGTCAATCACGTATTTTACAAAAAGGTCTCTGAAGATGAAGAAATAGTTGCCCGAAAGGCCCTCAAGATGCTCACCCCAGATCTCAGTGAAGAGGCTCAGCTGAGATCCAAAAAGATGTTTATAGAGGCGCTCCTTGAGAGCGTGCTCACCGAGGAATTCCTAAAGAGCCTCAACATCAAGAACCTGGTTGAAAATCCCCAAAAGTTTTCTAACGACATGGTGCGAGCAGACCTTCAAACCGCTGAAATAACAGAGTCCAAAGGCGGTCCAGGGGGGCCTGGCCCTGTGCTTCTACACCAGCTGGAGCTGTTGGGTGAAGAGCTGGAAAAGAATCTGGAAAAAAGCATGCTGGATCTCTCCGAGCTGGCAGGTGCGGTCATGGAGATGAAGCGCCAGCTCCTCGAAGCAGTCGAGGCTCAAAAGGCCTTGGGCACCGCCTATATAAATGAAGAGGAGATCGTAGAGAAGGCAAACGAGATCACGGACCGGGTCCTGATCAAACTCATCAAGGAGGAATATCAGGGCGGGAGTGTATCGGTGGCCAGACTTGGCCAGATAATAAGGAGGCTGGTCCCTGACCCTGATGAACTCAAGAGATTGCTCCCTAAGATAAAGAATGCGCTCCTGGAAGAGGGAATGCCGTTGGAGGATTACCTGGAGCTGGTTAGGGAATTGGGCAAGGAGCTTAAAAGCGAGGAGGTCGCGAGGCTCCTCGAAGAAAGCTCTGAGGAGATAGGCGTTGATGGAAAAGAGCTAATTGAGGAAGTGAAAAGGAATCCTGCCCAAGCCGCAGAGCTGATCTATCTGGCTGCCGAGATCCGGAAAGAGGGGGGTGATGAACAGGCGCTGAGCGAAATGTTAGTTGATTATATCGAGCGCCTGGGGTCCAAGATGACCCTTGAGGTTGCAAAGGAGGAGGGGCTCACCGGCGACGGCGACCAACACCTCAAGAAAGTAATGAATGAAGTGCAGACAAAGATCCTCAAGCATCTTGAAAACAAGGACATGAAGGATGAGATGCTTGCCAAACTGGAAGAGAAGCTGAACCAGAGGATGGATGAGGCCCTTGAAAAACTAAGAATTGAGTGGCTGAAGACACAAGCTGAAACCCCTGAGCAGAAAGAGTATAAGGAGTTGAGCGTCCTTGAGACGCTGGAGCAAAGTGTTGGCGCAAATGAGGAGTTGGGCGAAATTCTGAAAACCATCCGTGAGAAGGTGGAAAGGGGTGAGATAGACGAAAACGACTTTACCCAAATTCACCGCGAGATCTCCAGAGAAAAAGAAAGACGGGCATCCCGCAGGGCACAGAGCAGGGTGCCTGCAGGCATACTGGAAAAAGACAGCTTGCTGATCTTCTTAGAAAAAGAAATGGCCAGGTATCTCCGCTATGATACTTCCTGCTCTGTCCTTGCATTTTCACTGGTAAAAGCAAAGCCTAGGGTAGAAGTAAAAAAAGGTAAAATCACTCGGCAGGCTATTATAGAAGAAGTGTTACACTGCCTAGCACGAGCCCTTCGTGATACCGATGTAATCGGCCAACTTGGTGGGAATAAACTCCTGGCAATCCTTCCCATGACCCCTGTGGATCAGGCCCGTTTGGCCTTGAGACGGGTGGTTCGCCGGCTGCACACCAGAAATATCGTAGTGAATGATGTCCCTTTAGATGTTCGAGTTGCAGGGATTGCAGTGGCTGTTGATGTAGAGGATGTGAGGGAGATGGACAAATTCTTGAGGCGCCTCACCGACCAGTTGGCGGACATGGTTACCCGCATCAAAAATATTCACGCTTATCTCTAGGTGTTTGACATACAGCCCTCATCTTAGTAATTTGAAGCAAGGATGCCTGGGTGGCGGAACAGGTAGACGCAAGGGACTTAAAATCCCTTGGGGCTTTGTCCCCGTGAGGGTTCGATTCCCTCCCCAGGCACCAGCGATCATCAGGTCGGAGTCCCTATCAGGGAAAGGGCCTTCCCGGGAGGCACCTTGCTCAAGAGCGCCCCAAAAGATCTTGCTATCCTGCTGGATCTCCCAATAACACCTTACGAGGAGGCCTGGAGGCTTCAACAAACATTAGTCAGCGCCAAGAAGACCAATTCACTCACGGAAGATATTTTAATTATCTGCGAGCACCAGCCGGTGTTTACTGTTGGGAACAAGGGAGGGGAACAGCATATCAGAGTCCCTTTTACGTTGTTTAGGAGGAAGGGAATCCCTGTATTTCAGACCGAAAGGGGAGGGTCAATTACATTTCATGGGCCAGGGCAGTTGGTAGGATACCCAATCCTAGATCTGAATAGAAAAGGGCTTGGGCCTGTAGACCTGGTTTGGGCCCTTGAGGAGATCATGATCAAGGCTTGTTCTGATTTGGGTGTGAGTGTGGCCCGGCTTCCTGGAATGAGAGGTGTCTGGGTGGATGATATGAAAGTGGGTAGTGTGGGAATTGCCATAAGTAAAGGTATAAGTTATCATGGCTTTTCACTGAATGTTATGTTGGATCTTGAACCCTTTTCCTGGATCGACCCATGTGGGCTCCCGGGCGTTACCGTGACCAATCTTGCAACATTAGCAGGTGCAGAGATTCCGATGACAGAAATAAAGAAGTTGACAGTAAAATATGCTAAAGCGGTGCTGGGAATGGAGGTTAAAGCCCTCAGCCTCGATTATCTCCACGATGTCTTAAAGGCTGATATACAGCAACGTATTGAGCCCCTCTCATGAGACCTGCCGGCCTGTCCTCCCAAACAAAACCTCCTTGGCTAAAGGTGGCCATTCCACCCGGTGGGAGCTATTTGGAGACAATGTCAGCCCTCCAGAAAATGGGTGTAAACACCGTATGTCTTGAGGCCCGGTGTCCCAATATGGCTCAGTGCTTTTCAAAAGGGACTGCCACGTTTTTGATTCTTGGTCCCAAGTGCACTCGTAATTGTAGATTCTGCGGGGTTGAACAGGGCCCAGAATTCCTGCCCCCACCTGATGAGCCTCGCCGTGTGGCAGAAACAGCGGCTGCCATGGGACTGGACTATGTGGTCGTAACATCTGTATGCAGGGATGATCTTGCGGACAAAGGCGCAGGCCAATTTGCAATCACAGTAAAAGAGATACGTCGAAAATCACTCAAGACAAAAGTAGAGCTTCTGATCCCAGATTTTCGGGGCGCTGTCGGCTTCGCCTTGGATGTTGTTTTGGAGGAAGCCCCGGACCTTATAGCCCACAATATGGAGACCGTGCAAAGGCTTTATCCAAAGGTAAGGCCACAGGCAGACTACCAGGGATCGTTGAGGGTGTTAGCCGCTCTAAGGGCGAAGGCTCCTGATCTCCCTATCAAATCAGGGCTTATGCTCGGATTGGGAGAGAGCCCTCAGGAGGTGAGAGATGCCCTTTATGCCTTACTTGATTCTGGCTGTAACGTTATCACCCTTGGCCAATACCTGCAGCCCAGCAAGAGGCACCTCTCAGTGGAGCGGTATTTGCCGCCTGAGGAATTCGTGCAGTGGAAAGAGGAAGCCCTTGGCTTGGGATTTGAGGCTGTGGCGAGTGGCCCCTTGGTGAGAAGCTCTTATCAGGCCAAGGAGCTTTTCCTCTCTGTTGTCAAGGAATAAGAATTGGCCGCCCCAAGGCCTCCCTTGCAGCCTCACACACGGATTCCCCAAGTGTGGGGTGGGGGAGGGGAATATTAGAGAGTTCTTCGAGGGTAGCCTCCATCTTGAGTAAGGCAACGGATAGGGCAGCCATTTCTGCTGCGTGCTCTGCCACGATGTGAATCCCTAGTATTTCTCCATACTCCCTCTCTGCTACTAACTCCACTAGGCCCTCTTGCTGGTCCATTATCATTCCTAAAGGGTTCATAGAAAGGGGGGCAGCACCCACCACTACATCGTATCCTTTCTTTTTTGCTTGGGCAGCAGTAAGTCCCACACAGGCCGCCTGCGGCCTGGTAAAGACTACCCTAGCTGCAAGCCTGGGCTCATAGGTGGAAGAGATGCCCATTGCATTTTCAGCTGCAACCAGACCCTGGGCGGTTGCAAGGTGTGAGTAATGAAGCTCCGGCGGATTAACCAGGTCTCCAACGGCATAGATTCCCGCCGCTTCTGTCTCCATTTGATCGTTAACCTTCAAAGGCCAAGCCCCCTCATCAAGACCGATAGCCTCCAGGCCAAGCCCTTGGAGGGCGGATATCCTTTCGCCCCCCACCACCATTTCCACCTCAATAGAGTGCTCGGCTGTTTCCCTGCCGATGATTGCCCGACTCCCGCCCTTTTTTTCATCAAGTGCTATTAAGCTCTTCCCGGTAAGGATTTGGAGCCCTTGCCTCTGGAGGGCCTTGGTCAAACGAGACCTGATAGCCCGATCCTCTTCAGGCAAAATGGATTTACCTTTTGTAACAATGGTAACCTTGGCCCCCAACTGGGAAAGGATTTGTGCAACCGTTATCAGAGGGGGGCTCTCAGCCAGAATCAGGCAACTTTTGGGGAGGCGGGAAGCTTTGAGAAGATCATCTGTGCTGACCACTTTATCTCGGCCTTTCAGAAGGGAAGGAGGGGGAGCCCATTCAGCCCCAGTTGCAAGTATTAGCCGCCCGGCCGAGATAGACGCCCCCTCTACTCCTATGAGTTGGGCATTAAGAATTGAGGCCTTTCCGCGGATTACCTCTATTTTGTTTTTTTTCAGCAAGCTTTCCAAACCGGCGCGAAGAAAGCCGACAAGTTCCTCCCTAGCACCTGAAAGGGCCTTAAAATCGTGGGCAATCTTGTGGCACTTGATACCCAGCTTCGAGGCATCGGCCATTTGGGAAAAAAGGCTGGCTGCCCGCATCATGTGGGCAAAGGGGATGCAGGCCTTGTTCATGCAAGCGCCGCCCAAATTCTTTTCTTCTATCAATGCCACTTTTGCACCCAACTGGGAGGCACGAACAGCGGCTGTCACCCCTCCAGGTCCACCGCCCACCACTGCCACGTCAAAGGGGGTTGGCATCCAATTCCTCCTTCCTTCAAAAAAGCATCATTGCGGGATCCTCTATAAAATCCATAATGGTCTTGAGGAACCGGGCAGCAGGGGCACCATCTATGATGCGGTGATCAAAGGTGAGGCTGAGGTGTATGCGTGTCTGAGGGACAACTTGCCCTTCAAATACTACGGGAACCTTTGCAACCCTGCCAACTCCAAGGATTGCGCTCTCAGGAGGACGGATAATAGGGGTAAAATAGTCGATATCGAGGAATCCCAGATTAGTTACAGTAAAGGTTCCGCCTGCCATATCATCAGGAGAGAGCCTGCCCTCACGGGCCTTTTGTACCAAGATGTTGATCTCCTCATTTATCTGAAGCAGGCCCTTTTTCCGGGGCTCTCTTATAACTGGGACTACCAGAGATTCACCTGCTTCCATGGCAAGACCTATGTTTACCTGCTTCCATACAATGATCTTATCCCCTTCCACCGTGGAGTTGATGCGGGGGTGGAGGCGTAAGGCCTCGGCCACGATCTTTACCAATATTGCGTTGAGGGATATTTTGGCCTCCATAGAGGCCTTTTGGCGGAGAGCGATAAGATTCTCGGCACTTGCCCCCGCGTGGAGGGTCAATTGGGCCGATTGGCTTAGGCTCTTGAACATATTCTGAAATATTACCCGCCTTGGCCCTGAGATAGGAATTGCCTCTGCCACCTCTTTTGGGCCTGCCTCTGGCCGCTCCCCCTGGGCAGCGGCCCTTTTTTCCTCAATGGCAGCAAGTATATCTGCTCGTACAATCCTGCCCCCAGGCCCGGTGCCCTTGATCTCTGTAAGGTCTATACCGTGGGTTTTGGCCATGGAGCGGGCAAGGGGCGAAGCCTTGATTCTTCCCCCCCCTTGGCCGTGGCCGACCGCGTGAGTTTGGAGTGGTTTGGGAGTTTGGGGCTGATTTTGGGGAGGTTTTCCTTCACCAGGAGGATATTCCTCCAAGAGCCGTTGGTACTCTGCTCTGTCGCTTGCAATATAACCTACTGTATCCTCTACAGTGCACTCACTCCCTTCAGAGACTACAGGATGTATTATGCCTGAACAAGGAGCTGGGACTTCAAAGCTCACCTTGTCGGTCTCAATCACAAGTATGATGTCTCCCTCGTTGACCAGGTCTCCTGATTTAAAGCGCCACTCCACAATAGTAGCCTTTTCCATGGTGAGGCCTAGTTTGGGTATCTTTATCTCCACCATGCCTTTTACTCCGCTAAGTGGTGACCAGTCTTTTGGCGGTTTCAACAATGTCGTCTTTTTGTGGGATCACGAAGTTTTCCATTACAGGGCTGAAGGGCATTGGAACATCCTTTGCCCCAATCCTGGTTACAGGAGCGTCCAGAAAATCAAAAAGTTCTTCTCCTATCCTGGCAGCTACCTCAGCGCCAAAGCCCCCCGTGAGGCATGCCTCGTGCACGATCAATGCCCGATATGTCTTCTTCAAAGAGCTGGCGATTAAATCAAAGTCCAGAGGCTTAAGAGTCCTGAGGTCGATCACTTCAGCTTCTATTCCATGTTCCTCAAGGCTACGGGCTGCTTCCAGGCATATGTGGGTCATCAGCGAATAGGTTATGATGGTTATGTGCCTGCCTTGCCTTTTTATCTTGGCCTGGCCTAAAGGTATGGCAAACTCGTTAGAGGGGACGGGTCCTTTGTGAGCAAAGAGCTTTTTATGTTGAAAAAAAATTACAGGATTGTTGTCTCTTATTGCACTTCTTGTAAGTCCCATCACATCAGCGGGTTCAGAGGGGATCACCACCTTAAGTCCGGGTGTGTGTACAAACCAAGCCTCCAGGCACTGTGAGTGATGTGCAGCCGCGGAAAGCCCGCCTCCGTCAGGTGCCCAAATCACCAAAGGCACCTTAACCTGTCCGCCGAACATATAGCGAATCTTGGCTGCCTGATTGACGATTTCATCCATGGCGGTGGTGACAAAATCGGCAAAGTGGAGATCCACAAAGGGCCTCATGCCTGTGATGGCCGCACCCAATCCTGCCCCTACTATACAGGTTTCAGATATGGGAGTGTCTATAACGCGATCAGGATATTTTTCTGGCAGTCCTTTGAACTGGCCGAAGATACCGCCGTGGGCCCGGATGTCCTCGCCTATGACAAAGACGCCCTCATCACGGGCCATCTCCTGGTCAAGGGCCTCGGCTAGTGCTTCGGAACATGTCAAGATTCTTTCCGTCATTTTTACCCCTATCAATAATCGGCAAAAAGATCCTCTAAGGCCTCCTCCGGTTTGGGCAAGGGCTCCAATAGGGCCAGTTTGGCAGCTTCTTCCACCGTTTGGGATATATTTTCCCTGAGCTGTTTTATCTTCTTCCCACTGAGCACCCCTTCCTTTTTTAGCCTGGTTTCATATAGGTATATTGGGTCGTAAGACTTTTTGAATTTTTCTATTTCCTCAGGAGACCTATATTTCTGCGGGTCACCCTCGTAATGGCCCCTGAATCTGTAGACCTTAATTTCAAGTATGGTGGGGCCTTTTCCAGACCGGGCCCGTTCCACAGCTTTTTGGGCCGCTTTCCTCACCTCAAGGACATCTGATCCGTTCACCTCGATGCCTTCAATACCGTAAGCGCATGCCCTTTTGGCCACAGAACCGCCGGCCAAGGCATAGCTTGCGGGCGTGGTGGATGCGTAAAGGTTGTTTTCGCATACAAATAATACCGGCAGATTCCAAATGGCCGCCATGTTGCAGGCCTCATGAAAGGTGCCCCTGTTGGCTGCGCCGTCTCCAAAGAAGACCACGCCCACCTGGCCTGTATCTCTCAATTTAATTGAGAGCCCAGCTCCTACTATTATAGGGAATCCCCCGCCCACCACCCCATTGGCTCCCAGTATGCCTCTGGAAAAGTCAGCTATATGCATGGAGCCGCCCTTTCCTTTGCAGTAGCCAGTGCGCCTCCCGAACAGCTCTGCGAACATCTTTTTGAGATCAGCA
>JAMOVZ010000054.1 GCA_027061865.1 Desulfobacterales bacterium | reverse complement strand
CACCAGCCTTTTCAGGGACAAGATCGTCATAATAGGGCCCACGGCCCCCGGGGTTGGGGACCGTTTCGTGACACCCATATCTCCCAACCTCCCAGGTATAGAGATAATCGCCAATTCCGTTTCCAATATCTTGAATAAACGATTTTATTCAAGACCTGTGTGGAGCACCTATTTTGAACTTGTTCTGCTCCTTCTTTTTGGGGCCTTTATCTCTTTTGTGCTACCAAAGCTTAAGGCCGGAACAGGGGCGTTGAGCACTCTGGGGTTGGGAGGAGGGTATGCCATCCTGGGCGTGGCCTTGTTCTTTTCTTCAAATATTTGGCTTAGGATCACCCCTCAGCTCCTCCTCCTCGTGATCGGATACATCCTGGTGGTATCCAACAGGTTCCTGATTACAGAAAAGGCCAAGGAGAAGGTGGAAGCAGACTCCATTGAAACCAACAAGATGTTGGGGCTATCCTTCCAGCAGCAAGGGATGCTTGACCTTGCCTTTGAAAAGTTTAGGAGTCTGCCCCTGGAAGAAGAAGGGGTAAAGGACCTCCTTTACAACTTGGGACTCGATTATGAGAGAAAGCGCCAATTCTCTAAAGCCCTGGCCACTTACCAGTTAATCCTTCAAGATGGTAAAAAGTTCAGGGACCTGGACGAAAGGATACCTAAACTAAAAGAGGCGGAGGCCACGGTCATATTTGGCACCAGTGCCACCAGGCATCCCGGAGACCTGGGGGCCCCGCTTGCCACCACCGGCACCAAGCCCACCCTTGGCCGCTATGAAATAGTAGGGGAATTGGGAAGAGGGGCCATGGGAGTGGTTTACAAGGGCGAAGACCCAAAGATTCACCGGGTGGTTGCCATAAAGACCCTCAATCTTACAGACTTTGAAGAAGATGTGCTCCCCGAGGTAAAAGAGAGATTCTTCAGGGAAGCAGAGTCCGCAGGCCTCCTTAACCACCCCAATATCGTAACTATCTATGACGCTGGCGAAGAACAAGACCTGGCCTACATCGCCATGGAGTACTTGGAAGGAGAGGACCTGGCCCCATACACAAAGAAGCCCAATCTCCTGCCCCTTAGAGAAGTGCTTGATATCGTAGCCCAAGTGGCAGAGGCCTTGGATTATGCCCACAGCAAGAATGTGGTCCACCGCGATATAAAGCCAGCCAATATCATGCGCCTGAAAGACGGCAGGACCGTTAAAGTCACTGACTTTGGGATTGCTAGAATCACCCATGACTCCAAGACCAAGACCGGAATCATCATGGGAACCCCTTCTTACATGTCGCCTGAGCAACTTTCCGGCAAAAAGGTGGATGGCCGCTCTGATATCTTTTCCCTTGGGGTGGTGCTGTTTGAATTGCTTACGGGACAAAAGCCATTCGCGGCCTCTGACATGACCAGCTTGATGTACCAAATAGCCCAAGAACCCCATCCCTCGCCCCGCTCCATCGATCCTTCCATTCCCTTGGTGGTGGAAAAGATCATCGACAAGGCCCTTGAAAAAGATCCAGAAAATCGATACCAGAGGGCGGCTCAAATGGCCGAGCACTTGAGAAGGGTCATAGCCAAGCTGGATGAACTGGCCCAACAAGAATCCTAGAAACCCCGGTCCATGATGGTGTTGGAATGTTGATCCTGGGACTTGATACATCGTGTGATGATACCTCTGCGGCGGTCCTCGAAGATGGAAGAATTGTGCTTTCCAATATAATCCAGTCCCAAGTAAAGCTTCATCAACCCCACGGGGGCGTGGTCCCAGAGCTTGCATCCCGTGAACATATCAGAAATATAATGCATGTGGCCCAAGAGGCCTTGAAAACCGCCCAAGTGAAGACCGAGGAAATTGCAGCCGTAGCAGTAACCATTGGGCCTGGACTGATCGGCTCCCTGCTTGTTGGACTCTACTACGCAAAGGGACTGGCCTATGGCCTCGGAATCCCGCTAGTGGCAGTAAACCACCTGGAGGGGCACATCTTGTCTGTGTTTCTGGAAGAAGACCACCCCCCCTTTCCCTTTATAATTCTCACAGTTGCAGGGGGGCACACCAGTATTTACTATGTCAAAGACTTCGGCCACTACGAACAGATGGGGCAAACCTTGGACGATGCCGCAGGAGAGGCCTTTGACAAGGTAGCCAAGATCTTGGGCCTGGGATATCCGGGAGGCCCTGTAATCGAGAGGGCCGCAAAGAAGGGGGACAGAGAGCGAATAAAATTCCCAAGGGCATATTTGGCCAAGGACTCTTTGGACTTTAGCTTCAGCGGCCTCAAGACCGCTGTAGCTCTCTATGTGAAGGAATGGGAAAAAGGTGGAAAGGATGTGACCTTAGAAGACATCTCGGCTTCGTTTCAAGAAGCAGTAGTGGACGTACTGGCAGACAAACTCATCCTGGCTGCCCGAAAAAAGGGAGTAAGACATGTGTGCATGGCAGGAGGGGTTGCCTCCAACAGCAGATTGAGAGAGAGGCTCTTGGAAGTGACCGGGGCCAATGGCCTCAAGGCCTATTGGCCAAGGCCTGCCTACTGTACAGATAATGGCGCCATGATAGCTTTAGCAGGTTATCACAGATTCATGAGGGGAGAGGTGGCAGACCTCTCTATTGATGTAAAGTCCAGGTTCCCCATCGGCCAGAACGCTTGAGATGTACACCCAGCAAAGCCCATGACCATTCACCCAAAAAAAAGATTCGGCCAGGCCTTTCTTGCCCCAGGTTCTCTTGCAGAGAACATAATTGCAAGGGCGGGGTTTGAGGCCTCAGACAGGATCTTGGAGGTGGGGCCGGGCCTGGGCGCACTCACTGTTCCTCTGGCAAGGGCCGTAGAGATGGTTCTGGCCATTGAAAAGGACGCTGAGCTCATTCATCCCTTGACTGAGAGGCTCAGGGCAAAGGAACTGGACAACGTGACTATAGTAATTGCCGACATACTGCGCTTTGATATCTCAAGGACGCGCTCCCTTTTGGGAGACCGGATCAAGATAATGGCCAACCTCCCTTACAACATCTCTACCCCTTTTCTGCTCAAGCTCCTTGAGCAAAGGGCCATGCTGGACCGGGCGATACTTATGTTTCAAAAGGAGTTTGGGGAGAGGCTCATAGCCGCTGTTGGCACCAAATCCTATGGCATCATGACGCTTCTTGTCCGCTACTGCGCTGCTGCCAAGGTTCTGCTTCGGGCCTCCAAGAACGCCTTTTGGCCCAAGCCGAAGGTGGACTCTATCCTGGTAGAGCTCGACTTCAAGGCCCCGTACCCAGGTGCAGATCAAGTCCCTTTCGAGGGATTCAGAAGGGTGGTAAGGGCAGCCTTTTCCCAACGAAGAAAGACCATCATAAACTCCCTGGCCTCTTCCTTGCCCACTTTGGAAAAAGAGGCCATCATGGGCGCTCTGGCCGCCTGTGGGATCTCGCCTGGCAGGAGGGCAGAGACCCTCACCATGGAAGAATTCCTTGCCCTCACTGCCGCCCTTCCACCCATCACATCATCGTAATTAGAAAAAATCCAGTTAAAGAAAAGGCAGCAAAACAGGTTTAATGATAATCATGAGTACCCATGACCACTTCTATTCCCGTCTTCTCCCTTATCAGGCCTGCTAGCTGTTCGGGCACATTGTAGGGACAGTCAGGTTTTGCATTGGCAAGGCATGTGCTGAAATAGATCTTTTCGGGCTTTATCTCAGAGAGCTTCATGGCCATGTTGATATTGGAAATCATGGGCCGCCCAGGGCATTCACATCTCAAAAAGCCCACGACTTGGGCGGGTTTGCCAAAGGTCCCCTCCCCAAGGGCGGCTGCTTTCAGGCACCGCCACTCCCCAGGGCAACCATAGCCGCTATCCATATAAGTGCCACAACCAATCACCAACACCTTTTCCATAACCGCCTCCTTTCCCCTCTGAAATTTACGTTTTGAAAAGAGACCAGGAGCCCTTATACCATGTTTTGGTTTGTAGGGTGGATACTTTTTACGAATCAATGTAGTTTTGGGCATAGCGCCTTACGTGGTGGCCGTCAAGCACATGAAACTGTCTGATTTTCCTTAGCGTTACAGGCGAGAAGATGCCAATGGGCATGTAGATGATCTTTTTCCCTTGCCTTGCTGCAAAACTCTTGCACCACCCAGAAGGCGGGCTGCCTGCCACATACACTATGTTTTTCTCCATGCTGTAATCTATTGCAGCCAGCAGCAGGCGCTCGGGTTTGCTGCGGGCAAAGTCGAACAGGGGATCCTTCCATATGTCAAATACCCGCATGGGGGGATAGGTGAGCATGAAGCCACCATATTGGCACCTGGAGATCCCAGGGCCCACCACCACTTCCCCTGCAGGGGTGCTGTAAAATGCCATATCAGACTCCTGCTCGTGTTCCCCCAGCCAGGTCACACACCAGGGGAACCTCTCCTTCCCCTCCTTGTCGGGATAATCGGGGTCAAAAATCACCACCACAGAGCCCACCTTTCCCCTGAAGGGGGCATCGTGCCTGACATAAATCTTGCCACTTCCCCACTCCCTGATGGTCTGCCGAATGTCAATACCATCTAGCATGGAGGCCATAAACGGCTCTATGCTGCTCTGCTCCTCTGTCCTTATCTCCATGGCCCTCTTCTGAAGATATTGGCCATATCCTTCCACCACCACATCTTCAGGAGGGTATGAGCAAATGCTGAATGCCCCGAACTCCTTCTTCCACCTGGCAGCCTCCCGGGACGAAGGACTTCTCTTTACTTTCACCGAAATCAGGCGCCTCCGGAATGTCTTGATGCGGCGGTGAAAGCGGATCCGCTTCTGATCAAGAAAGAGGTCCTCTCCACTCAGCCTGAGAACTGAAAGACCAGGATTCTCTGTTTGCCACGGATACTCACTTCCCTTGAGCCACACTTCATAGGCAAAGTTGTCGTCTGCCGCCCCCCTGGCCGCCACAATAAGCTGATAGAAATTGGGGACCAGCTTCCCTGTGATCAAGGCGTAATTCCTGGCGAATCGGTGCAGCACCCTTAATTGCCAAGGGCTCAGCTCTTCCCTGTTCTTTTTTTTATGTTCCTTCCGCGCTTCCTTTATCAACTGGTTTTGGATGTAAAGCCTATCAAGCCCCCCAAGGTCACCATCGGCTCTTGCCTCTTCATATTGGGCACACAAAAAGGGCATCTCAGTCATGAGCTCTCGGCTTGAGTCTTCGTGCAGGTGGGCGACACCTGCTCCCCTGGCCTTTGTGGGGCCGATCACCCTTGCCTGGGGGCTATCCAGCATCTCCATTACGCCTGGCACATGATAGAGGCCTCCTACGAAAAGCACCCGCTCATACTGTTTGCTAAGCCTTTGGAGATTAAAGGCCATGGCCTTTTCCCGGAGGACATCCTCATTGGAGGGAGAGCGTCCGCGAGAGGCCATGGCCAGGAAGGCCTGGCAGTAAGCCTCATATCCAATCCTGGTGATAGAGTAAGGGTCAGGAAACGGCGTAAGATCTACAGGATACTCCTTGGCGTGACGGTCCACAAAATGGACTGGAATCCCATGCTCCAGTGCCAGCCTCACCGCCTCCACCTGGCCGTCGGTCGGCTCTATGAGCAGATAAATGAACTCGCCGTCTTCCTCGTAATAGGCCACAGAAAGAAAGGGGAGCCTCCTTATCCCTTGGAATATCTGCTCCCTCAGGGTGTAGGGATACTCAACGGCCACACAGTCAGGCCGGTGTTGGTGAAATTGCCGCCTCACCTCAGCGGCAAACTCCATGCGGCCATGCAGGATGGGGACAAACAGGACGTTTTTCCAGCTAAATTCAGGCATTGAACTCAGTGTCATCTAGAATTGCATTAAAATACTCCACTGCATGGGGATCCAGGATCATGGAGGCGGCCTCTTTTAAGAGCCCCACAATCGAACGGTCACGCACTTGTTCCTTTTTCATTATCTTCAGCCTCTTGAGTGCATAGCGGGCAATATTGATTCCGTCACGTGCCGAATACGGCTCATCTGCTTCATGGGCGGTTTGGAGGAATTCCACCACGTATTCCAAGATCTCATGGTCTGCAAAGGGGAGGTTCTTTTCCAAGATCATCAGCTCTTCATCCCTTTCGGGGAAGTCTATAAATATTTGAGGCTGCAGCCTGGAATGGATATATTCAGGCAGCTCAAAAGTGCTTGCATCATCATTCATAGTGGTACACAATCGAAATTCAGGATGCGCCTTTATCTTAATACCTGCGACAACTGACTCCACATATCGCCGGTTGTCAAGAAGGGGGGCCAGGGATGCCCAACTCTTCTCACTCATCCTGTTTCCCTCGTCAATGACAGCCACCCCGCCCTTGATCATGGCAGAGACAATTGAGCTTGCCATGTACTTGATCTTTCCATTATCTGAGATCACCGGGGTGACTATCAGGTCTTCTGGCCGGGTGTCCATGGTGGCCTGAAAGAGGTATACTGGTTTGCCAAGCGCTTTGCCAGCATGGTAGGCCAGTGTGGTTTTCCCGACTCCGGGTTTCCCAACCAAGCGTGGATTCAGAGGAACATCTTCATCTCCCACAATTAGCCAGGCTGCCAGCACTTGAGAAATCAGTTCTGGCTGACCAACCCAGGCCATGGGGACCTCATCAGCCTGGGATAGGTGAAGCTCTACGCCTTCTATTATTACAGTTTCCATTTCTATTACAGTTGCCTCCGTGAAAGATCCTTTTATGACTATTTTAAACCTAGTTTCAACAATTGAAAAGGAATTCCCCCGCCCACAAAAGAAAAGCGGGGCCTCAAAAGAGGCCCCGCTTTGGGAGGGAAAAGAGGATGGGAAGGTGAACCTGCCTATAAAGGCAGGAAGGGGCTTAGGATGTTTTCTTCACTGTGAATCTGGAGTTTCAACAAATAAAGATATGGCTGTCCTGCATGAGTTTAGCATTAAAGCCTTTTTCAAAAAGGAGAAAAAAGAAGAGGCAGGCCCTGAGTTAGAACCTCGCCTCAATGTCAATTTGATGCCAACGGCATAGCCTCGCCTTCCCTCCGCGCCTGAGTCGATCCCAAAGAGCTTATTCTCATTATTGATCCATGAAGAGCCATTGATCTCACAAGGACAAGTTACCTTCCAGGATGAACACACGCCATCCATCCCCATGTTTTGGCACCAGGGGGACAAGGGGGCGTTGGTGACGAGGAATCCTTGAAAAATGGAATGCGCACAAGAGGCATACTGGATTCCCCCAAGGTCCGCTGCCCCCGCAGATGAAACCATGGCACAGGCTGTAGTAACCAACAAAGCTAACAACATCTTCCTTGCCATCTTGTTCACCCCCTTGTTTAACTCCCCTGCGCTTTTGCCATCTTAAGTAGCAAGAGCTATTCCAAAAGGAGCCCCCTGTTTTTTCTTTGAAATTTCATGTAGTTATATGTATAATGCCCTACAGTTTCCTGATATCACACAAAAACGTGCATTTTATTGAACAGGAGGTGTTTGATTTTAGATTAATGTTTTCCCCCTCTCCCCCAAAGTCCACGGTTTCCTCAAGTTGACAGCCAGGCTTCCAGTTGAGTATATTGTCCCCGTGCTATCCACTCGCCTGCCTATCCTTGGAGGCATGAAACACAACCATCAACTTTTAAACAGGGAGGGGAAATCATGCTGACCAGAAGATCCGTGACCACTGGGGCGAGTCTAGTCATGGTGGCTGGCCTTTTGGCTATTTTTCTTGGGGCATTGCTGTTTCAACCCGGCTTGACTTATGCCAGGGACATTAAAGTAGGAATCATTGATTGCTATAGCGGCCCCCCTGCGGTCTATTCAAAGGATGCCCTCAATGGGTTCAAGCTGGCCTTGAAGGAGATCAACAAGAAGGGGGTCTTGGGTAAAAAGATTACTTTTACTACCAGGGATACCAAGTTTAAAGTGGATTTGGCCCTTAGCATGGCAAAGCAGCTCGTCATGAGGGAGGATGTGGACGTCTTGGCCGGGATAATAAATAGCGGCGCTGGCCTTGCCGTCTCAGAGGCCGTTGCCAAGAAAGAAAAGGTCCCCCTCATAGTATGGATAGCCAAGAGTGAAAGGATAACGGGTGAGAAGGGGCACCGCTATGTATTTTCCACGGGGGAAAATACGGCCATGGCCGGAAAGGCGGGAGGGGTTGCGCTATCCAAGAGGCCTTACATCAAATATTGGATCGCAGGAGATGACTATGAATACGGCCACGCCCTTGCAAAGGCCGCCTGGCGTAATCTCAAGAAGCTGAAGCCCGAGGTGAAACTCATAGGCAAGTCCTGGTGGAAGCCAGGGGAGCCCGATCTTATCCCTTACATCACTTCCATCTTGGCTGCCAAGCCCGATGCCGTGATCTTCTGTACCGGGGGGCGGAGCATGACCAATATCATGAAGGCCATCAAGGCAACCGGTATGGCAAAGAAGGTGGCTATTTATATCCACACTGCTACAGATCACGCTGTGTTAAAGCCTCTGGGGGCCGAGGCACCCGAAGGGGTTATGGGCACCATGGACTACCATTTCTATTACCCTGACACACCGGAAAACAGGGCCTTTGTTAAGGCATTTAGGGCAGCATACGGCAACCCGCCAGGCTTTCCAGCCTTCCACGGCTATATCACAGCTAAGTTCATTGCAAAGGCCTTTGAAAAGGCGGGCAGCCTGGACAAGGAAAAATTCATTGATGCCATGGAAGGGCTCAAGATCAGCAGCCCAGTGGGTGTAATAGAGATGCGGGCCTGCGATCATCAGGCAGTGCTTCCCATGTTCTTTGGGATTACCAGGAAATCCCCCGAATATGGTTTTGTGATCTCCTCTGATATCGTGACCCTCAAGGGAGACGAGGTCATGCCCACTTGCGAAGAGATCATGCAGGCGAGAAAAGGCAAATAAGGTCGACAGGCCGCCCCGCGCCTTTCCAATCAAAGTCTTTGTGGCGGGGGTGGCCTTTGTTTTTCTTTTTAACTTGACAAAGCTATGGATGGAGCACAAGGCATAACGCTTGCGGCGGTTGGGAGCCATTTTTTCGTTGGGCTGAGCAGGGCCATGATCCTGTTTATCGTGACCTCTGGACTCAGCTTTGTGCTGGGAATCCTCAGGGTGCCTAATATCGCCCACGGATCTCTTTATATGATAGGGGCATTCTGTGCATATACCTTCAATAAGCTCTTTGGGGGCGGCACAATGGGGTTTTTGGCTGCCCTCTTGTTGGCCCCCCTGGTAGTTGCCTTGGTGAGTTTGATTGCTGAAAGGGCGCTTTTTTGCAGGCTTTATGAGAGAGAGCACCTCATGCTTCTTCTCTTTACCTTTGCCCTCATGCTCATCCTTGATGACTTGGTGAAGATGATTTGGGGTGCGGACTATAGATCCGTCATGGCACCAGAGTTCCTCCGTGGCTCTGTAAACCTGTTTGGCAGTTCTTTTCCACGCTACAACCTCTTCCTTTTGGTCGTAGGCCCCTTGGTGGCAGTGGCCCTATGGCTCTTTACTAACAAGACCAAGATGGGCAAGATTGCCAGGGCCGCCGCAGTGGACCGGGAAATGGTCGGGGCCGTAGGGATAAATGTGAGTTGGGTCTTCGCATTTGCATTCGTGCTCGGCTGCTATCTTGCCGGTTTGGGCGGAGCCCTGGTTGCCCCTACCATCAGCATCACCCTGGGAATGGATCACGATATCGTCATAGAGGCATTCCTTATCGTAACCATAGGGGGGTTGGGCAACATGGCAGGGGCCATGGTAGGCTCCCTTATCTTCGGCATCACCCAGTCATTTGGGGTGCTTTTTTGGCCACAGTTCGCAATCGTATTCCCCTATCTGGCGGTGGTGATAATCTTGATCATAAGGCCCACAGGGCTATTAAAATCCGTATGGTAACAAGCAGAACTCAAGGCTTTATAATACGCAATGAAAAAAATTGAGTTCAAGATAACCTTAATCTTGATAGCACTCCTCAGCTTGATCCCTTTGGTGCTACCGAGGTTTTACATTTATATCACTGCCACCATCTTTGTCACAGCCCTGCTGGCAATGAGCCTCAATCTCGTGGTGGGCCATGGCGGCCTATACCAGTTTCACCATGGGGTGTTCTATGGGGTTGGGGCCTATGTCACAGCACTATTGATACTCAAGGCGGGGATGCCGTTTTGGGCGGCCTTCATCCTGGCTCCCATTGCCTCCACAGTCACCGGATTTCTGATTGGGTGGTTTTGTGTCAGGCTTAGCAAACTCTACTATGGAATGCTTCAAATCTCTCTGGGCTCCTTAATCTGGGCCATTGCCTTCAGGTGGTATAGCCTCACGGGCGGTGATGATGGCCTTCACGGTGTGACCATCCCCGACTTGATTTCTTCCACCAGAAACGCATATTATTTCACCTTTATCGTACTGCTAGCAAGCCTGTGGATCCTTTATGCCATTTTGAGGTCCCCGTTTGGCACCACGCTTCAGGCCTTGCGTGACAACCCGGAGCGATGTGAAGCAATCGGCATAAATGTCAGGCGCCACCAGTTGGCTGCTGTGGTCATTGCAACTTTTTTTGCAGGCGTGGCTGGTGCCCTTTTCGTGGTGATTGAACAATCGGTCTTCCCAGACTTGCTCTTCTGGGTCTTGTCCCTTGAGGTCTTCATCATGTGCCTTTTGGGAGGCTGGTTTACCTTTGCGGGCCCCATCCTGGGAGCGGCTATCATGGTATCACTGAGGACATTTGTGGGAACTTATACTGAGTACTGGACCCTGGTCTTGGGCATTATCCTTATATTGCTGATCTTTTTTCTCCCTGAGGGAGTCATGGGATTTTTCCTTGAACGGCTTGGAAAGCCTCGAAGCCGACAAAATGGGAATGATAAGGCAGGCGCGTCTGTGGGGAGCCGATGATGTTGGCGGTCCAGGATGTGCACAAATCCTTTGGTGACTTTAAGGCCGTAAATGGAGCCACCCTACAGGTGGAAAAGGGCCGGATCGTTGCCGTGATTGGGCCGAATGGAGCGGGAAAAACCACCCTTTTCAACTTGATCTGCGGCCAACTCAGCCCTGACAAGGGGCGGATCATATTTGATGGACAAGATATCACTGCTCTGCCTCCCCATAAGGTCTGCAGACGAGGGGTTGCCCGGTCATTTCAGATTGCCAATATTTTCCCCAGGCTCACTGTGTTCAAAAATGTTCAGGTCTCTGTGCTTTCGCAGCACCAAAAGAGCGGAGTGCTTTTCAAGCCTGCAGACCAGTTGCTTATTGATGAAACCGAAAAAATCCTTGACCGCGTTGGCCTATTGGACAAGGCCCAAGTTATTGCGGGCTCCCTCTCTCATGGAGATCTGAGAATCCTTGAAATCGCCATAGCCCTGGGCGGGAGCCCTAGGCTCTTGGTGCTGGACGAACCCACCGCTGGCATGTCCCCTGATGAAACGAAAAGGACCATGGGTCTTGTGAAGGACCTTTCCCAAAAAGAGGGGCTCACCATTCTTTTTTGCGAGCACGATATGGACATCGTATTCAATGTGGCCCATAGCATCATGGTAATGCACCATGGCAGGACCCTGATTCAGTCTTCCCCTGAAGAGGTGCGGAAGAACAAAGAGGTCCAGGAGGCATACTTGGGGGCCGAAGATGCTTGAAGTGAAGAATATCCATACCTTCTATGGCCTCAGCCATATACTCTTTGGCGTCTCCTTAAAAGTGGACCAAGGCCTGGTGGTGTGCCTGTTGGGAAGAAACGGGGCGGGGAAGACCACCACCCTCAAGAGCATTATGGGCCTTGTGCCCCCGAAGGCTGGTAAGATACTCTTTAAGCATGAGGACGTTACAGGTCTGCCTCCCTTTCTACTTGCAAGAAAGGGGCTGGGCTATGTGCCGGATGACAGAAGGATATTTGCCGACCTCACGGTGAAGGACAACCTGGAGATAGCGGCCATCAAGAGAGGTGAACAGGACCGCTGGAACTTGGAGGCCGTTTATGGTCTATTTCCCCCTCTAAAGGACTTTGCCAACAGGAGAGGGGGACTGTTGAGCGGGGGTCAGCAAAAGATGCTTGCCATTGGAAGGGCACTCATGGGGAACCCTGACTTTTTACTTCTGGATGAGCCTACCGAAGGTCTTGCCCCTAACCTTGTAAAGATGTTCAGGGACACCATCCAGACCCTTAAGACATCGGGCCTTACCGTGCTCCTTGCCGAGCAAAACGTGAAATTTACGCTCAAGCTCAGCGATTATGGCTATATCATTGATGATGGCAGGATCTGCTATCATGGTCCGGTCGAGGAGCTCATCTCAAGCGAAGAAGTAAGGAAGACCTGTGGCCTTTAACCCCTTATTCTTTGCCGAATTTTCCTCCACTCCCCATCCTCCCAAAGATTGAAAACTTAGTGGGTCTGTGCTATTCCTTTTCAGGTATGAAAAAGACCAAATGGGCTGACCATTATACTCGCCGTGCAAAAGAGGAAGCGTGGTTTGCAAGGTCCGTTTACAAACTGGAAGAGCTTGATAAGAAATTCAGACTCTTTCAGCCCGGCACTCGAGTCTTGGACTTGGGTTGCAGCCCTGGCTCCTGGTCTCAATATGCATCCAGAAAGGTCGGTCCAAAAGGCAGGGTCACCGGCATAGATATCAAAGGCCCAAAGGGCCATATATCTGATAGATTCACTTTTCTGGAGGCTGATATATTTGATCTGGACCTTGGCGGGTTATTGGCAAAAATCGGCAAGGTGGATCTCGTGATAAGTGATCTGGCCCCCCAGACTTCTGGGGCAAGGGATGTGGACGCGGCCCGGTCCATGACGCTTGCCCAAAGGGCAATGGAGGTAGCGGACCACCTCCTAAAGGCTGGGGGAAAATTTGTTTGCAAGGTGTTTGAATCAAGCGATACAGGACAGCTCAGGGCTTTGTTGAAGAGCCGTTACAAGGAGGTAAAGGCATTCAGGCCTAAGGCGGTAAGGAAGGGAAGCCGTGAAATATACCTTGTGGGAATCTCAAAAAAGGCAACATAAAAACTGAGGGAGGGCTGGGAATATGTCTGGTCACTCAAAGTGGAGTTCCATAAAGCACAAAAAGGCCGCTGTGGATGCAAAACGCGGCAAGATCTTTACCAAGTTGATCAGGGAGATCACTGTGGCGGCAAGGATGGGGGGCGGTGACCCTTCTGCAAATCCTAGGCTTCGCGCTGCAATTGCGGCTGCCAAGGCCGAAAACATGCCAAAAGAGAACATCGAACGGGCAATCAAGAAGGGCACGGGAGAACTGGCAGGCACTTCTTATGAAGAGGCCAATTATGAAGGTTACGGCCCGGGCGGGGTTGCCGTAATGGTCGACTGCCTTACTGACAATCGAAACAGGACAGTGGCAGAAATAAAGCACCTTTTCGAACGCCACGGAGGCAGCCTGGGTGAGCCAGGGTGTGTATCATGGATCTTTGAGAAAAAGGGCCTCATCGTGATAGATAAGGACAAGGTGGACGAGGAAACACTGCTGGACATTGCCCTTGAGGCTGGGGCCGAGGATGTAAAGGAGGACGAAGGCCAGTTCGAAGTTTTGACTGAACCGGGTGATTTTGAGGCGGTCAAAAAGGCTATCGAGGGAAAGGGAATCCCTTACAATGTGGCTGAAATCAGCATGATACCCAAGAACACGGTAAAGCTGGATGGCAAAAAGGCCCAGCAAATGTTGAGCCTTATGCAGGCCTTGGAGGATAACGATGACGTAAGCCATGTTTACGCAAACTTTGATATCCCAGAAGATGTGATGGAGGCCATGAGCTGATGATAGTGCTGGGGGTAGATCCCGGCTCCCATATAACCGGTTATGGCGTAGTGGAAAAGGTCGACGGGGGCCTTGCCTGTCTGGGTTGGGGCCATATCACCTCCCCCAAGCATACTCCCTTTTACAGCCGCATTCATAAGATTTTCAGCTCCATGGTGGATATAATGAACCGCTACCGTCCGGAAGAGCTGGCCATAGAGGATATCTTTTATGCCAAAAACGTCAAAAGCAGCCTCAAGCTGGGTCATGCCAGAGGAGCGGTGCTTATTGCAGCGGTGCACTGTGGGGTCAAGATATACGAATATTCTGCCTTGGAGATAAAAAAGGCAGTGGTGGGATATGGAAGGGCTTCAAAGGATCAGGTCCGCTCCATGGTGAAAGTAATATTGTCATTGGAAAAAGATCTTGGATGGGATTCTTCTGATGCATTGGCCGCAGCCGTGTGCCACCTGAACTGGCAGAGATATGAACAAGGATCTAGGAGATGATCGCACACCTGAGAGGCCAGATTCTTAAGAAATCCACTCAGTCAGTGATTATTGAAACCGGCGGCATTGGATACGAGGTATTGGTTCCCCTTTCCACCTTTTACGCCCTGCCTGACCAAGAACAAGAAATAAGCCTCCATATTTACACCTACGTACGGGAAGACGCGATTCAGCTATTTGGGTTCCGTTCTACTTTGGAAAAGGAGCTTTTCCTGATGCTCATCTCTGTCTCTGGCATTGGGCCGAAACTGGCTGTCAACATCCTTTCTGGCATTGGCCCTGAGGAATTACTGGAGGCCATTGCCTCAGGGGACTCCATGAGGCTGCGGGCCATACCTGGGGTGGGCAAAAAGACCGCAGAAAGGATCGTGGTGGAGTTAAAGGATAAGGCACAAAAGTTTAGTGGTGAACTGAGAATAGTCTCCGCAGCCTTACCTGAAGATCCTTTGATTTCAGATGCCATCTCAGCGCTTACAAATCTTGGCTATCCCCTGAAATCTGCAAGGCGGGCCGTAGAACAAGCAACTCGCCAAAAGGGCCCAGGCTCTTTGGAAGAACTAATAAAAGAGGCCTTAAAGGCGCTGGTATGATAAGGGCGTAAGGCGGGCTGAAAGCAATGGCAGAGAGGATAATAGACCCAAAACCCAAGATGGAAGACACCCCTTTGGAGGTGAACCTCAGGCCCCGCTGTCTTGAGGAATACATAGGCCAAGAAGAACTCAAAAGGAATCTGAGGGTCTTTATTGAGGCGGCAAGAGGCCGAACCGAGGCCCTGGATCACGTGTTGCTGCATGGAAGCCCTGGGCTTGGCAAGACCTCTCTGGCCCACATCATTGCCAATGAGTTGGGCGTAGAGATCAAGAGCACTTCCGGGCCGGTTATTGACAAGCCCGGGGATT
>JAMOVZ010000053.1 GCA_027061865.1 Desulfobacterales bacterium | reverse complement strand
CGGCTGTGGGCCCTGTGGGTCAGTTCCAGGCGCTCACCCATGCCCCCAAAGAGGATGGTATGCTCGCCCGCAATGTCACCGGCCCTCCAAGTCTGGATGCCGATTTCATCGGTTTTGCGCTCTCCAATAAGGCCTTTTCGCTCGTAAACCGCCACCTTTTCAAGATCACGGCCCGTGGCATCTGCCAGTATCTGGGCAAGCCTCATGGCTGTACCACTTGGGGCATCCTTCTTGAAGCGGTGGTGGACTTCGAGTATTTCCATGTCAAAGTCTGTCCCCAGGATCCTTGCCATTTCTCCTGCAATCTTGAACATCACATTTACCCCCACACTCATATTGGGGGCCATCACACAGCGGACCCGGGCGGCCAGCTCCTTTACCTCCTCCAGAAGAGCCCCACTGAACCCCGTGGTGCCGATTACGACGGCCAAGTCTTTGTCCGCCGCTATCTTGAGGTTTGCTATGGTTGCCTCGGGGGTGGTAAACTCGATCAGCACATCACCCTTGTCAACCACCTCTTCCAAGGATCCGTTTATGATGACTCCAAGCTCTCCTATGCCTGCAATCAGTCCTGCATCAGACCCAATGGAAGGGTGGTCAGGCCTTTCAAAGGCTGCTACAAGCTCTATATCAGGGTTCTGGTGGATCATGTGTATGATCCGGCCTCCCATTCTCCCTGCCGCCCCCGATACAATTGCCTTTACCATGACTCGCCTCTCCTCTATGATAAGTAAGATCTCGTGAGCCTTTCAGCCTCGGGATCCATAGTTTATTGAATCAGCCCATAATCACGAAGGGCCTTCTCCAACCTTTCCCGATTTGCCTGTGACATGGGGCATAAGGGCAACCTCATCTCCTCTTGGATCTTTCCCATCATGGCAAGAGCGGTTTTTACGGGTATGGGATTGGTCTCATAAAACATTGCCTGACATAAGGGCAAAAGCTTGTAGAAGAGGCTGCGGGCCTTTTCCACATCCCCGTCTTCCCATGCCTGGATCATTTGGGCCGTGTCCTTGGGCACGATGTTAGCCACCACAGAGATCACCCCCTTGCCCCCTAGGGCCAGGGTGGGAAGGGTTACATTGTCATCACCGGAGAGAAGGGTGATCTTGTCACCAGCCAGGTGCACGATTTCTGCCATTTGCCCCAGGTTGCCGGATGCCTCCTTGATGGCCACAACCTCTGGAAGCTCTGCCAAGCGGGCCACGGTCCCGGGGAGCATATTCACGCTGGTTCTGCCCGGCACGTTGTAGAGCACCTGGGGTAGGGGAACCTCTTTTGCAATGGTTTTGTAGTGTTGGTAGAGCCCTTCCTGGGTGGGTTTGTTGTAGTAAGGGGTTACCTGCAAGGTGGCATCTGCTCCTGATTCCTTTGCATGGCGGGTAAGCTCTATTGCCTCCTGGGTGTTATTGCCTCCCGTGCCCGCTATCACGGGGACGCGCTTGTTGACTGCTTCAATGGCAATATCGATCACCCGGGCATGCTCTTCCATATCAAGGGTGGCTGATTCCCCGGTGGTGCCGCAAGGCACGATGGCGCTGGTGCCGTTTTCTATATGGAACTCGATTAGTTCCCTATAAGCCTCTTCATCCACTTTACCATCCTTAAAGGGTGTTACGATGGCCACGATAGATCCCTTAAACATGGCTGGCCTCCTTTCTATCTATGGGCGTTCGGTTAGTGCGGCTAGAGGATCGCTTCCTTGTGCAAGTGAGCTTTATATATGATGCTGGTGCTACCCTCAAGCCATACCTCCTGGAATTCCCCTCCTTTACCATTAAAGTGTATGGTTAGGATTTCACCCCCCCTTGTCTTTACTTCTACTGGCGAGCGCACAAGCCCCCTTACAGCCGCCGTAAGGGCAGAGGCTATAGCCCCTGTCCCACAGGCCAAGGTTTCATCCTCCACCCCTCGCTCATAAGTCCTCATGTGGATATGGTTAGGGTCCTCAACGGTTATGAAATCCGCGTTGGTCCCTTCGGGGGAAAATAGCGGGTGTCGCCTTATCATCCGGCCTTCTTGGACCACTGGGTGGTTGTCCAGCTCTTCCACCCTCACGACCACGTGAGGGACACCCGTGTTTATAAAGTCTGCAAAAAGCCATCCGTCTCTCATATCCAGCTCCAGATCCTGTTTCAGGCCGTGAGGGTTCGGCATCCTTACTTTCACCACTCTACCCTTTACCTCTGCCGAGATGGGGCCAGCAATGGTGCCAAATGTCATCTGCTGGCCAGCTATGCCATTGAGATAGGCAAATCTTGCAACGCACCTGGTCCCGTTTCCGCACATCTCGGCCTCGCCGCCATCTGCGTTAAAGAAACGCCAGGCAAAGTCATATTCATCTGAGGGAATAATGAAGATTACGCCATCTGCACCCACCGATTCCCTGCGCCGGCATACGCGGCTTACAAAATAGCTCATCTCCCCTTCAGGCACCCGGCCGTCCCTGTTGTCTATCACCACAAAGTCATTGCCGCTTCCTGCCATTTTCCAGAATTCAAGCCCTTCCATCTTATCCTCTAACACCTCAGCCTAACATGAACTCAGGGATCCTCTCACCCCTAATCAGGTCCTCATAAGTCTCCCGCTCCCTTACCACATAGAACTTGTCATCCTTTACCATGACCTCAGGGACCCTGGGCCTTGAATTGTAATTCGAGGACATGGTGAATCCATATGCCCCGGCACTCATCACTGCCAGCAGCTCCCCGGGCTCTGCCACCTCCACCATGCGGTCCTTTGCCAAGAAGTCACCTGATTCACATATGGGCCCCACTATGTCCGCTTTTATCTTTCCTCTTCCAGTGCGGATGACCGGCTGAATGGCGTGATAGGAGTTGTAAAGGCTTGGCCTTATGAGGTCGTTCATGGCTGCATCCACGATCAAGAAAGTTTTTTCGCGGGATGACTTCCTGTAAAGGACCTTGGTGACCAGGATGCCGGCATTGCCGGTGATGACCCTTCCAGGCTCAAGGATCAGGGTCAGGTTTCGGCCGGCCAACTGCTCCTTGATCGGCTTCGCATAGTCTTCAGGGTGAGGGGGCCATTCATTTTCATATGTGATCCCTAACCCTCCTCCCAGATCCAAGTATTTGATGACTACACCCAAAGACTCTAATTGATCCATTAAGTTAAGAAGCCTTTTGAGGGAGTCCACAAACGGGCTTACCTCGGTCAGTTGAGAGCCAATGTGACATGATATTCCCAATACCTCCAGGTTTGGAAGGGAGAGGGCGGTCTTATAGGCCTCGAAGGCATTCGCCATGTCTATACCAAACTTGTTTTTCCTCAGCCCAGTGGACACATAGGGATGTGTTTTGGGGTCCACATCCGGGTTTACGCGGATACTCACAGGGGCCTTGATTCCATGCCTTTGGGCCAAGGCATCCAGGCGTTCGAGTTCCTGTTCTGATTCAGCATTGAACATCAAGATGCCTGTGCTCAAGGCAAAGTTGAGATCATCATCGGTCTTTCCCACTCCGGAAAATACGATTTTTTTGGGGTCAACTCCTGCCTTCAGCGCACGGTAAAGCTCTCCGCCAGAGACTATGTCGGCCCCTCCTCCCTCCATTGCCATGAGTCTTACCACTGCAAGGTTGGAGTTGGATTTCATGGAAAAGCAGGTAAGATGCTCTATGTCTTTGAATGCGCCATCAAAGGCATGAAAGTGTTGGCGCAGTGTGGCATGGGAATACAGATAAAA
>JAMOVZ010000052.1 GCA_027061865.1 Desulfobacterales bacterium | reverse complement strand
ATATCTTCGGCACTCATGGTGCTGAAGTGGAGGTTGACCTTGAGACCGGTAAGGTGAAGGTGCTCCGGTTTGTGGCCGCCCATGACGTGGGCAAGGTCTTGAACAAGCAAACCCTCAAGGGACAGTTCTATGGAGGAATTGTCCAAGGATTGGGCTATGCCCTTAGTGAAGAGCACAAATCAGAAAAGGGGAAAAATATCAATCCCAATTTCTTGGACTACAAGATCTTCACTGCCCCTGATGTGGATTTTCCAATCCATCTCCACTTTGTGGAAACACATGACCAGGAAGGCCCCTTTGGTGCAAAAGGGGTGGGAGAGCCGGGCCTGGTGCCGGTCGCCCCGGCCATTGCCAACGCCATATATGATGCCATAGGGGTGAGGATCACCAGCCTCCCCATCACCCCTGAAAAGATATTGAAGGCCTTAAAGGGGCAAAAGGCTTAGCAAGCAAGATACATGGAGGAGGGGGAGCATGGCCCTATGAAGGCGCAGCCTGTTCGGATGAGAAAGGATGGAATTCATGAGCAAGGGCTTTACAGTGTGAGTGTGCCCGAGGCGTTTAGCCCTGAGTTTATAAAAGCTCAAGGATATGTGGAGCGCTATTTCGAGGACCAAAGGCAAAATCCCTGCCAGGGACTTATAAAGTATTCTGGTGAGCGGTACATTTTGGTTAGGGCCGCCTCCATGTCTAAAGAGTTTTTTGACCTGGTCACTTCTCTTTACCAGGACAGGGGGGAAGAGGAGGCTCGCACAGTGGCCTCGGGCATCCTTTTCGACATGGCCCATTCTATCGGGAAGGCCGATGCCAGGAGCTTTTCAACAAGGATGGGAGTTACCAATAGCATTGAAAAGCTCTCTGCAGGCCCCATCCACTTCGCCTTTACTGGCTGGGCCTTTGTGAAGATTTTGCCTGAATCCAACCCCACGCCTGATGAAAACTATTTTCTTATCTATGACCATCCCTTCTCCTTTGAGGCGCACACCTGGATCAACAGCGGCCAAAAGACCGATTTCCCTGTTTGTGTGATGAACGCAGGTTACTCATCCGGATGGTGTGAGGAGAGCTTTGGGCTCCCATTGGTGGCGGTGGAAGTGGAGTGCCAGGCCATGGGAGACAAACATTGCCGCTTTATTATGGCTCCTCCTGAAAAGATTGAAGAATATGTGCTTAATTATAGCTCCAGGGCAAAGGCGAACAGAGTCCGCAGACCCAGACTTGATATCCCTGAGTTCTTCCAGCGAAAGAGGATGGAAGATGAATTGAAAAGGCACAGGGATCACCTGGAAGAACTCGTTAAAGAGCGCACTGAAGAGTTGATCGCCATAAACCAAAAGCTCCAGCGCGAAATACTAGAACGCACCCAGGCTGAAAAGGCCCTTCAAGAAAGCGAGACCATGCTGAGGGCTATTTTTGACCAGACATTTCAATTCGTGGCGGTCCTCTCCCTGGACGGCCGTGTGATCAAGGTAAACAGGACTGCCATGGATTTTGTAAAGACCAATGAGGAAGAGGTAAGAGGAAAGCCGTTTTGGGACACACCTTGGTGGTCGTCGAGGGAGGATGAGCAGCAAAGGCTGAAGGACGCGGTTAGAAGGGCGGCAAAGGGTGAGCTGGTCCGCTTCGAGGTGACCCATCGGGACCCTGGCGGCCGCGTCATGAATGTGGATTTTTCCCTGAAGCCCGTAAAAGACCAGGAAGGAAGGATAGTGCTCCTCATAGCAGAAGGCCGCGACGTCAGTGAGCTAAAGCTTGCCGTGGAGGACTTGAGAAAAAGGGAAGCAGAGTTGAAAAGCCAGTCCAAGCGGCTGGAAGAGGCCAATATCGCCCTAAAAGTAGTGCTTAAGCAGATGGAGGAGAAGAAAAAAGAGGAGCACGAGAATATACTATCAAATGTTAAGCAGCTTGTGCTTCCATATTTGGATACCCTCAAGAGATCTCCTCTAAGTAAAGAGCAAAGGATTTTGTTGGAAATTCTGGAAAATAACCTAAACCATATTACTTCCCCTCTCATAAGCAAGCTCTCTTCCAGTTTCCTGAGTCTAACACCCATGGAGATCCGTGTGGCTCAACTGGTAAAGGATGGTATGCGTAACAAGGAAATGGCCGACCTTTTGGGCGTATCTGTAAATACCATAATGTCGCATCGCTACAAGATCAGAGAAAAGCTAGGCCTCAAAAACAAGGGAATCAACCTGAGATCCTTTCTGCTTTCCATGGAAGAGTAGTGGAAAAGCCTCACTATTTTGCCATCAAATTAATATACTTGATCTTGGCGGGATTTTTCTTGTATGAGAGAGATTGCCTAACTTTCAAGTGCTCATATATCTAGCGTTTACTAAATACTAAAATTCACAACTCAACATAGGAGGAAAAAATTTGAAGGTCCTAGTTAGCGACAATTTATCTCCCGTAGGGATCCAGATCTTTGAGCAAACCCCTGGCATAGAGGTAGACGTAAATACCGGCCTTTCCCCGGAGGAGTTAAAGGCCATCATCCCCGACTACCATGCCCTTGTGATCCGCAGTGCAACAAAGGTAACCGCTGACATCATCTCTGCAGCCACCAACCTCAAAGTAATAGGAAGGGCGGGAATAGGGTTGGATAACGTTGACATCCCGGCAGCAACTCAAAGAGGCATAGTGGTGATGAATACCCCTGAGGGCAATACCGTTACCACTGCTGAGCACACCATTGCCATGATGATGGCGCTTTGCAGGAACATCCCTCAGGCCACCGCCTCGCTCAAGGCGGGCAAGTGGGAAAAGAAGAAGCTCCAGGGCAGGGAGCTGTTCAACAAGACCTTGGGAATAATCGGGGCAGGACACATCGGCAGAATTGTAGCTGACAGGGCGAAGGGCCTCAAGATGAAGGTCATCGTGTATGACCCTTATCTGCAGGAAGAGGTGCTTGAAAAGCTGGAGATTGAGCCGGTCTCCTTTGATGAACTCCTGAGCAGGGCCGACATCATCACCATCCACACACCAAGGACTGAAGAGACCACCAACATGATCAACGAAAAGGCCTTGGGGCGCATGAAGAAAGGCGCAATGCTGGTCAATTGCGCAAGGGGCGGCATAGTCAATGAAGACGATCTCTACGATGCCCTGAAGTCAGGCCATTTGGCGGGGGCAGCGTTGGATGTGTTCTCAAAAGAGCCTCCTGGAATGATCAAGCTCATGGAGCTTGATAATTTCATTTGTACCCCTCACTTGGGAGCTTCCACCAAGGAGGCCCAAGACAATGTGGCCCGTGATGTGGCAAACCAGATAGTAGCTTATCTTTTAAAGGGCGAAGTAAAGAATGCGGTCAATGTACCCAGCATCAGTGCGGAATTGATGAATGTGCTCCGCCCTTATGCACTGCTGGTGGAGAAAATGGGGCTGCTCCAAGCCCAGCTCACTGGTAGCGCTATTCGCGAGATAGAGATAAAATATGCAGGCGCAGTGGCTGACTATGATGTTGGCCCCCTCACCACCGCCACCCTAAAAGGGCTCTTGACACCAATCCTGAAAGATGAGGTCAACTTTGTTAATGCCTCAGTAATAGCGGCTGAGAGGGGCATAAAGGTGGTTGAGGCAAAGAGCGATACCTCTGAGAATTTTGCCAATCTGGTGGTCTTGAGGGTAAAGGCCGAGGAGGGGGAGAATGTAGTTGCCGGCACTGTATTTGGCAAAGATATTCCAAGGATAGTAAGGATTAATGAGTTT
>JAMOVZ010000051.1 GCA_027061865.1 Desulfobacterales bacterium | reverse complement strand
GTGGCCTCAGGGACCCCAGAACAGGTCGCAAGGGCAAGCGGCTCCTACACAGGCCATTTCTTAAGGCCGGCTTTTGGGTAGGACTGCAGCTCTTGTTTTGTCATTGTAGAGCAGGTATTAGATATGAGCAGTGCGGATAACTGTGTCTCACCACGTTCTTAAAAAGGAGCAAGGGGAAAACGGCCCTATGGTCCTGATGCAATCTGCCCCGCCCTATTGCTGAATCTTCACCCTCCTGGCTTGGGGCCCAAAACACGCCGCTTCAGGAACATCCCGTTTCACTCCTGTTTGCTTTCAACAATTTATTAGGAAGGTGAGGGTGGGGGCTATTCTTCAAAAAGGTTTTCAAGGTGGTAAGCCAAGTTTTCCAAGTTTACAGAAAAGTCCACATTTTCAACGATGCAGCATTCGGGGCTTCTGATCTGGATAGGGGCAAAGTTAAGAATCGCCTTGATACCTGCTGAAAAAAGCAGTTCCGCCACGCCTTGGGCCTGCTGAGGAGGGGTGGTTATTACTCCGATCTCTATTTTCAGTTTTTCCACCAAGTCGGGAAGCTTTTCCACAGGGTGGATTTTGAGCCCACCAGGCAAGTATTTACCTATCTTTTCAGGGTCTGAATCAAAGGCTGCCACAAATTTGTAGCCCCTTTTGGCAAAGTTTTGATTCTCGGCAAGTGCTGTACCTAGATTGCCTAAACCAACTATACAAAGATTCCATTCCCGATCTGTAGAAAGTATCTTCTTGATCTCTTTTAGCAGGGTTTCCACCTCATAGCCCACACCTCTCACACCAAATTCACCGAAATGGGCCAAGTCCTTTCGCACCTGGGCGGAGTTTACCCCACAATGCCTAGCCAGCGCCTCCGAAGAAATCACCGGAATCCCTGCCTTTAAGTAAATTTCGAGAGGCCTGGTATAGTAGGCAAGGCGCTCAATCGTTGGAGCGGGTAATTTGGAAGATTTGTATGCTTTTTCCATCTCAATCAAGTAAAGGCCCTTGCAATTCTTTCCCGGCCGCAAAACATTGTGAAATTCAGCACATATCTAGGCAAATAAGAAGGGCTTGGCCTGGTAAGGCCAAGCCCCCCAGAAAGTCAAACTATTAGTGGAAAACCTTTTCTACCACTGCTGCAAAATCGGGGATCTTGAATACCATGATGAAGCAAATCACCAAGGCGTAGATACAGAGGGACTCGATGAGGGCCAGACCAATGATCATGGTGGTCATGATCTTGCCGCCTGCCTCGGGATTACGAGCCGTTCCCTGAAGGGCTCCGTTAATCGCATGTCCCATTCCAAGGCCGGTGCCAAATGCAGCGATGCCGATCCCGAAGCCGCAGGCAATAGCAATTGCCCAATAAATGGACAGGCCTGCTGCTTGGGCAGAAGGATCTGCCGCCAGCACAACTGATGCACTACCCAGAACTAGAACACTTGAAAACAAAGCGGTTAGCGTTTTCTTGGACATGTCAACCTCCTTTCCTTATAGTTTTTGGCCTTCTTCCAAAAAGCCATTACGGCCTGATTAGTGGGCCTCCTCCATAGCCCCAACAAAGTATATTATGGAAAGCAGCATAAAAACCAATGCTTGGATAAAGCTCACCAAGATGCCCAGAAAGAGAATTGGCAAAGGTGCAAGGTAAAGGCCCGCGAGGACAAAGAGGATGGCCAAGACCATTTCTTTTCCAAAGATGTTTCCAAAGAGCCTCACGCTGAGTGAAAGTATCCTTGCAAAATGCCCGATCAGTTCTATGGGGAGCATCAAGGGGGCAAGCCACCATACTGGCCCGAGGAAGTGCTTTATGTATTTAATGCCATGGAATTTGACCCCAATTATGTGTGTGTAAATGAAGGTGCAGATTGCCATGGAAAGGGTGGTGTTTATATTGGCGGTAGGTGAAAAAAATCCAGGAACTAACCCTATTAAATTACAAAGAAAAATATAAAGAAAAAGAGTAGCGATAAATGGGAGCAAAAATCTTCCTTCAGGACCGGTTATGTCCACCAGGAAGTTTTCCAACCCTTCCACTATTGCCTCAAATACGTTTTGACCCTTGTGCGGGACAAGCGTCAAGCCTTTGGTAAAAATTATAGCGGCCAATACCAGAATCGCCATCACGAACCAAGAGTGAATTACGTGATTAAACTGGTGAGCAAAATGCTCAAAGCCCAGCCTGGAGACCAACTCGGTCAAAAAGAAGAAATGCGGAGTTTCCATTCCTTACACTGCCTCCCCGGATTTTTTTAAAGCTGATTGTATGCCAAACAATGTGATGCTAACCACTATTACGGAAAGACCAATTGCCAAGGCAACAGGGTGTACCACTTGCCTTGTTATAAGCAGATACACTGCAAATCCTACTGCTGTCATACGGAGATAATATTTTGCCACTACCGTCTTTTTCTTGGCCCGGAAGACTCCTTCAGGGGAGAAGGCCCGCTGAATTGTGTGGCCCAAGGCACCGAAATTGGCAATGGCCAAAAGCCCTCCTGTCATTACACCGGCCGCAAAGCGCACATCCCCAAAAAGGAAACTCCCCAAAGAGAACAAGGCCAATACAGCCCAGTTAAGCGACTTTATTCCTTGAAGGCTTGCCTGGTGTCTCGTTTCAGCTTGTTTTAGGTGCATGGATCAAAGATCCTTGGATCTCTTATAAAGTATAAAAAGGTTCCTGAAGGCAGCCACAATACCTAATCCCAAAAAGACCAGTAAGAGCCAAGGCTTGGTTCCCAGCCACTTATCCATGTAGTAGCCTATTGCGGCTCCGATCGCTATGGACAAGGCCATGGCCATCCCGATGGTGCTCAGGAGGCCTAAGGTCTTGATGGTCTTTTTGAGATCTTCATTCATATAATTTATCAAGACCAACTGCCTTGCCAGTGCGTGAAAAAAATCACGTAGTCTCTATCACAGATTTTTTAGACAAGTCAACAGATTTTTGTCTAAATGAAATTTAAAGCAATTGTCGCATATTCTAACGTTTTTTCAATAACTTCGTCGGAATGGGCAGTGGAAATGAAGACGGCCTCAAAGGCCGATGGAGCTAAATATATCCCCAAATCCAACATCTTGCGGTAAAATACAGCATATTTTTGAGAGTCAGCGGCCTTGACAGAGGAAAAATCAACCACAGGCCCTTGGGTAAAAAAGATCGCTCCCATTGATCCCACTCTATTAATATGAAAAGGCAAACCTATCTTGTTTGCGGCTTCGCTAAGCCCCGAGAACAGCCTTGAGGCCTTATCTTCCAGGTCTTGATAAACGCCTTCCTGGTTGAGGATCCTTAAGGTGGCAAGCCCTGCTGCAACTGCAAGGGGATTTCCAGATAGGGTGCCGGCCTGATAGACGGGCCCTTGCGGGGCCATCATCTCCATGATTTCCCTCTTACCGCCATAGGCGCCAACCGGCAGGCCCCCGCCAATGATTTTCCCCAGACAGGTGATATCCGGGTAAACCCCAAAAAGTTCCTGCGCTCCCCCCGGGGCCACTCTGAATCCGGAAATCACCTCATCAAATATTAGGAGAGCCCCATTTGCCTGGGTTATCTCTCTTAGCCCGTTTAGGAATGAGGCCTCAGGAAGCACTACACCCATGTTCCCGGGAACGGGCTCAAGGATTACCGCTGCAATTTCTCCACCATACTTATCAAAGGCCTGGGAGACGGAATCAATGTCATTGAATGGGAGGGATATGGTGTGTTGGGCGAGATCC
>JAMOVZ010000050.1 GCA_027061865.1 Desulfobacterales bacterium | reverse complement strand
GAGATGATGGCGACAATCCTGTTTGACACCACAGCATTTCCAAACCCTATATTGACCACCTTGGGACTCATAGGCACCACTCCTTTCATTCCACGTTCTGGGCTTGCTCCCTCATCTTTTCCAGTTCCGCCTTTATCTCCACTACGATTCTTGAAATAGCCGCATCAGAGCTCTTTACAGCAAGGGTGTTAACTTCCCTGTTTAACTCTTGGAGCAAGAAATCCAGCCTTCGCCCCACTACGTCATCCGCTTTCAAGTAGTTCTCAAATTGGTCAAGATGGCTGGCAATGCGGACTAGCTCTTCTGTTATGTCAGAGCGCTCCGCAAACAAGACCACTTCCTGCTCCAGCCTCCCCTCATCAACCTGGGCGCCCTCAAGGAGCTTTGAAACCCTCTCCTTCAGTTTCTTCCTGTAATTGTCAACCAATTCCTGGCTCTTCTCCTTGATAAGCCCAACGGCCTCCCTTATGCGGTTGATCCTCTTCCTAAAGTCGGCCTCCAGGGCCTTGCCTTCTGAAGAGCGCATCTCATCAAGCGAATCCAAGGCCAACTCCAGCGCACCCCTAAACCCTGGAAGCACTGATTCCATATCCACCTCCATTGGTTGATATACCACTATGTCCCTCATCTGAATCAAGGCCTGTCCTGTCACCCCCTTTTCAATACCAAATTGGGTTTCCAGTTCATCCAATGCCTTCAGGTAGGCCTCGACAAGTGGCCTGTTGAGCTCCAGGGTGCCAACCGGGGTGTGTTCAGAAGGCCCCATTTGTAAGACGGCCTCCACCCTGCCCCTCTTGATACGGCTGGATATGAGACCCTTTAACTCTTCTTCCAATGCCTGAAAATTCCTAGGGATCCTCAGGTGAATGTCCAAAAACCTGTGGTTAACTGTCTTGATCTCAGCTGTAAATGTTACGCCCTGGTGGAGGAACTCTCCCCTACCATAGGCAGTCATGCTCTTTAGCAAGGCTCCCCCCTTTCCCTCAGCTGTTTCATGTACAGCGTCCTGATCTCACTAAAATAACTTACGATCTCAGCACTAGCATAATCAGGATAGGTCCATTCAAGTGGCCTGTAGCTGCCCTTTCTATAGATTAATGTCAAATCCGCGTATATACCACGGTTCAAGTAGACCCTGTGGGTGTAGTTTTTGCCGGTGGCCAGGATCAGCCTCTCAGGAGTCAGATAGCCTGGGTCAATATTTATCCTCCTACGCCCCTCCCTCAGGTACATGTTTTCAATTTCATTGGTCTTCAGTTTGGCGTCCACGATTTGCCCGGGATCCATGAGGTCCTGGAAAGAGACAAATCTCCGGTGAAGCGGCCACCCCATTTCTGGTTCATAAAACCTGCTTTTGTCAAAGAAAAGCGGAGGGCTCATCCAGTCAACAGGCCCGAAAAGCCCTGCCAACTGCTCAACAACCAAACCGATCAACCCTTGTTCAGCAGAAAATAGGCTGCAGATCAATTTTACTGGCTCAGGCCTCTTGGGATGGCTCATATCCCCTGCCTACACAGTAATAGACAAACCCTTTCGCCCGCATCTTTTCAGGGTCATACACATTGCGGAAGTCAAAGACCAGCTTGCCGTTCAGGAGCGTTGCAAGCTTGTCCCAGTCAAGGTACCTAAACTCGTTCCACTCGGTGAGGATCATGAGGCCGTCCGCTCCCTTGGCTGCCTCATATGGATCCTGGGCAAACTCTATGGCCTTGAGTTCCTTTTTGGAGGGCTCGATGCCGGCAGGGTCATAGGCCACCACCTGGGCCCCAAGCCCCACTAATCGTTTGATTATCTTTATGGCAGGGGACTCACGGATATCATCGGTGTTGGGCTTGAACGTAAGGCCAAGGGCAGCAAGCCTTTTGCCTTGAACCTGATCCCCACAGGCCCTCCTCACCTTGCCTATCATCCGCTCGACCTGGTCATGGTTCACCTGGATGACCGACTCAACAATCCTTAACCTTGAGCCCACCGAGGCCGCAAAGTTTGCTATGGCCATGGTGTCTTTTGGGAAGCAAGACCCACCGAATCCGGGGCCTGGATGCAAGAATTTGGGCCCAATCCTTTTATCCAGCCCCATTGCCTTTGCCACGTGGTGGACGTCAGCCCCTACCCTTTCACACAGGTTTGCCATCTCATTTATGAAAGATATCTTGGTGGCCAAAAAGGCGTTTGAGGCGTATTTGATCATCTCCGCCGTCTCCAGGTTCGTAAGCACAAAGGGGGTCTCAATCAGATAGAGTGGAGAGTAGAGATCCTTCATGATTGCAGAGGCCTGCTCGCTGTCAGAACCAATTACCACCCGGTTAGGCCTCATAAAATCCTCAATTGCGGAGCCTTCTCGCAAGAACTCAGGGTTGGACACCACATCGAACGGAATCTCTTTTGGCTGATTTTTCCTGATGATCTCTTTTATCTTCCGGGATGTCCCTATGAGCACGGTGCTCTTGGTGACAATCACCTTGTAGCCCTTCATCAGCCTGCCGATGTCTCTTGCCACCTCATAGACATGATATAGAAAGGGATCTTTCCCGCCTGGAGGAGCTCTATTTTTGCCGGATCATTGTCCACGCAATAGACCCTGTTGCCAAACTCGGCAAAGCAGGTCCCCGAAACCAGGCCCACATATCCAACACCCACCATGCATAGGTTCATTGCCTAGACGCCTCCCTTCCTTACCCTCTTGACCCTCGTATGAAAGCCGTGATTAATGGAAATTGCCTCCTTCAGCTCCTCTGCCTTCACAGCAGAGGTGCCAACTTCGCCTACCACGATACCCGCCGCAAAATTGGCGATCACCGCGGATGACTTCATGTCAAGGCCTGCTGCAAGCCCAAGGCAAAGGGTGCTTATAACCGTGTCTCCCGCCCCTGTAACATCAAAGACCTTTCTTGCCGCAGTGGGGATGTGCGTAATCCCCCCGTCCCTTTCAAATAGGGTCATCCCATCCTTGCCTCTCGTGATAAGCACGGAGCCACAGTCAAGCTGCTCCAACATCATCTTCCCTGCAACAAGCAGGCCGTCTTCGTCTTCTATCTCCATGTGGCAATAGGCCCCTGCCTCATAATGGTTCGGGGTTATCACATCCACACCCCTGTAAAACTCGAAATTACCGGTCTTTGGGTCGACCCCCACCAGGGCAGTGGAGTTTTCCATCAACCGCCTCAGCTCCACCATTAAGTCAGAAGAAATCACTCCTTTCCCATAATCAGAGACCACCACCACATCCATCTCTTGGAGTTTGGCCTCAATCACCTTCAACATCCTTTTTACAGTGCTTTTCTTGATCTCAAGCTTACTTTCCTTGTCAAATCTCACCACCTGCTGGTTGTGGGCAATGACCCTGGTCTTGACAGAGGTGGGCCTTTCCGACTCCCTCATTATTCCTTCGGTGGACAGCCCTAAGGACTCTATCTTGGAGATGATCTCCTTTCCTGTCTGGTCCCTCCCAATTACGCCGCAGAGGAAGGGGGTTGCCCCCAAGGTGGCCAGGTTATTGATAACGTTTGCAGCCCCCCCCAGCATCTTTGTCTCTCTTTTTACCTCGACCACAGGCACCGGCGCCTCTGGGGAAATGCGGCTTACCTCACCCCAGATATAGTGATCCAGGATGATGTCGCCAATCACCATGACCCGTGCGCCCCTAAAGCGGCTAACCGCTCTTTTAAGCTGTTTGGTATCTATTTTGACCCTCTCCCTTTTCATGACTATTGGATCCTTTTACCCTTGTTTGACCCTTGATCCATC
>JAMOVZ010000049.1 GCA_027061865.1 Desulfobacterales bacterium | reverse complement strand
GGAGCTGGGCCGTCAGATAGAAAGATTGTTGGAAAGATTGAAGAGAGATGAACCAAGAGAAGGTTGAATCTAAGATAGTGGAAATATTGGAAAAAGGAAAACGTTTTCTGTTGCTCACACATAAGGACCCCGACGGGGACGCCATAGGCTCCACGCTGGCTCTGGCCTGGACACTAGGGGAGACGGGCAGAGAGTGCATCATGGTTTCTGAGGAACCCACTGCAGTTCCATACGATGCACTGCCGGGGGCTCACAAGATCATGGCCATAGGAGCGGACTATGGTGACCAAGTGGCCGAAAGGGGCTTTGAGGCAGTCTTGGTGCTAGACTGTGCAGATGAAAAAAGACTTGGGCGTTTCGCGGAAACTTTTTCTCATATAAGGCCATGGATAAATATTGATCACCATGAAACCAACACCTTCTTTGGCGACATCAACTTGGTTCGCCCTGATGCCTCATCAACAGCGGAATTGATTTTTAATGTTATAAAGAGAGGTGGATTTCCACTTACTCGGGAGGTGGCTGAGAATATCTTTGCAGCCATTCAGGCCGATACTGGCTCTTTCAGATACGAAAATACGACATCCACAGCATTCAGGATCGCGGCGGAAATGGTTGAGCGAGGTGTTGACCCGTGGCAAGTGAACCTCAAAGTCATGGATGTTTACGACATCCCAAGGCTCCGCCTCTTAAGTAAGGCCCTTGACACCATAGAGCTTCACCTAAACGGCAGGCTTGCCATGATGACTCTGCCTGCCAGTGTGTTCCAGGAAGTTGGTGCGGAGCGGGAGGACAGCGAGCGATTCGTGGACTATGCCAGGTTTATAAGGGGCGTGGAAGTGGCAGCCTTTGTCAGAGAGATGGACAGTGGAGGATATAAGTTCAGTTTAAGGTCCAACAACTGTGTGAATGTGGCTGACCTAGCGCGCCGCTTTGGAGGCGGAGGGCATGCCAGAGCCGCTGGATTCGAGTGGCAAGGTCAGTTGGAAAAACTGAAAAAGGACTTCATAAAAGAGGTTGCTCGGGTTCTTAATGGAAAAGGCTGCTGAGGGAATCTTGCTCATTGACAAAGAGGAAGGGGAGACATCCTACGATGTGGTCAGAAAGGCCAGGAAGGTCTTCCCCAGAATAAAGGTAGGCCATGCCGGCACCCTGGATCCTTTCGCAACAGGTCTCCTTGTTCTACTGCTTGGGAGTGCCACTAAAGTGTCGCGCTTCCTCATGGGAGAGGACAAACTTTATTGGGCAAGAGTGAAGCTGGGCGAGGAGAAAGACACCCTTGACCCTACAGGCAAAATAACCCGGGTGGAACCCGTTCCCATGATGTCTAGGGACGATGTGGAGGCGGCATCTGAGACTCTTGTGGGAGAAGTGGAACAAGTGCCTCCCAGTTATTCTGCCCTGAGGGTTCAAGGCAAGAGGGCCTATGAACTTGCAAGAAAGGGCCAAAAAGTGACATTGACTCCTAGGCGGGTGAAGATCCACGCAATAAAGCTCTTGGCTATGGGCGAAGACACCCTGGACATGGAGATCCATTGCTCAAGCGGGACTTATGTAAGGAGCCTTGCTTCAGACTTGGCCCAAGCCATGGGAACCTGCGGGCATCTATTGGCGCTAAGAAGGCTTAGGTCTGGTTGCCTCAGTGTGGAGCAGGCCTTGCCCTCCAGGGAGTTGGTCCCTGAAAATACAAAGAGGATAGAAGAGGCAGTCGTTTCTGTGAGAGACGCACTCTGTACTCTGGCTGAGATGGAGGTGACAGGCGAGCTTGCAGGAAAGATCAGGAAAGGCTACCAGCCTCAATTGCATGAATTAAAGGATGCCGTGGACTACCCTTTGGAGGGGAAGGGACTTTTGAAAGTGGTTTGTGGGAGAGATCTTGTCGCCATAGTCGCCCTTGAACAGCAAGGCAGAGATGGCCAATTGGCCTTAAGGCTTGAAAGGGTTTTCCCTAAGCATTTCGAAGGCTACGGACAGACGATTTGAATTTATTAAGGAGATTAAGGAAACAATACAAAGGAGGTTGATAAAGTGGTCCTAACACCAGAGGCAAAAAAGGAGATTATTGAACGCTTCAAACTCCATGACAAGGACACTGGTTCGCCAGAGGTCCAGATAGCGCTTCTTAGCAGCAGGATAAAGTATCTTACTGAGCACTTTAAGGTACATAAAAAAGATCACCATTCCAGGCGTGGACTGCTGAAACTGGTGGGACAGAGACGACGCTTGCTCAACTATTTGAAGAAAAAAGACATGGAGAGATATAGGAATGTAATCAGAGAACTAGGCATTCGCAAATAACCTTTGGAATTGGTCTATGGGTTTATTCCGGCCAGGCCAAAACAATCCAAAAAGAAAGGATGAGCAACGGTATGATTAAGAGTTGTGCAGTAGAATTGGGCGGACAGACACTGTATGTGGAAACGGGCCGAGTGGCTCGGCAAGCAAATGGGTCTGCAGTAGTTACATTTGGGGAGACCGTGGTTCTGGTGACAGCGGTCTCTACGGATGAGGTAAGGGAAGGAATTGATTTTCTCCCTCTTACCGTTGAATATCAAGAGATGTCCTATGCAGGAGGAAGGATCCCTGGCAACTTCTTCCGGAGAGACATGGGAAGGCCTAGTGAGAGGGAAACTCTCACGGCGCGCTTGATCGACAGGCCCCTTAGGCCCCTTTTCCCAGAAAATTACCATTACGAGACCCAGGTAATTGCCACGGTGCTGTCTACGGACAGGGAGAACGAGGCCGATGTGCTGGCCATGTTGGGCGCATCGGTGGCACTGGAGATCTCGGATATACCATTTGATGGCCCTATTGCTGGGGTGAGGGTGGGCAGGGCCGGTGGTAGGCTGATAATCAACCCTACCGTCAGCCAGCAAGAGGAGTGCGACATCAACCTCATTGTTGCTGGGAACCGTTCAGGGATCGTGATGGTAGAGGGGGGAGGAAAGTTCGTCTCTGAGGCCGAGATAGTTGAAGCTGTCTTTTACGGCTACGAGGCGCTTCAGCCATTACTCAAGATGCAAGAGGAACTAAGGGAGGCTGTTGGCAAACCAAAACGGGAAATTCCTCCCGCAGACTTGGATGAAGGCCTTCAAGCCCGGATCAAGGAAATAGCTGGGCCGCTACTCCAAGAGGTGATTCGCACCAAAGAGAAAAAAGAGCGTCAAGACAGGCGCAAGCAGGCTTTAAACCACCTCCTTGCCACCCTGGGCGAGGAATATGAGGAGCAGGAAGGGCTTATCAAGGAGGCCTTCCACGGGCTTGAAAGGGAGATGGTCAGAAGAATGATCCTCGAAGATGGCCAGCGCATTGACGGCAGATCCTTTGAGGAGGTAAGGCCCATTGAATGCGTGGTGGGTATACTGCCTAGGGTCCATGGATCGGCTCTATTTACCAGAGGTGAGACTCAGGCCATGGTGCTTACCACACTTGGCACCGAGCTAGACGAGCAGAGAATCGAGACCATATACGGGGATCAGTTCAGGTCATTTATCTTCCATTATAATTTTCCTCCTTACAGTGTCGGAGAAGCCAGGAGGCTTACGGGCCCTGGCAGGAGAGAGATCGGCCACGGCGCGTTGGCCCGCAGGGCCTTGGAGCCGGTCATGCCTGAAAAGGACGATTTTGAGTATTGTATCAGGGTTGTATCCGAGATCTTGGAGTCCAATGGTTCTTCTTCCATGGCAAGCGTATGCGGTGGTTCCCTCTCACTAATGGATGCCGGTGTGCCAATCAAGGAGGCCGTGGCAGG
>JAMOVZ010000048.1 GCA_027061865.1 Desulfobacterales bacterium | reverse complement strand
CCTTGCACCCTGGACTACCTCTATCCGATACTGACGGTTGTGCCATGCCAGCTCTTGGCCTATTATTGTGCATCCCTTTTGGGCAGAGACATTGACAAGCCCAGGAATCTTGCAAAGAGTGTAACCGTTGAATAGTCAGGACCAAAATGAGGCGGCGGTGGGTCTTCCAAATCACTAAATTTGCCAGCCTCATTTTTTTGCGCCCTTTTTTCTCCCTCCGAGTTGAAGGCGTAGAAAACTTACCCCTAGACAAGAGCTTTGTCCTTGTTCCCAAACACCAGCGCTGGGAAGACATTCCGCTTTTGGGTATGGCCACTCCCAGGCCCCTCTACTATGTGGCAAAGTATGAACTCTTCCGATTTCCTCCCATTGCTTGGTACCTCACTTCCCTAGGCGGTATCCCGTTAAACCGGGAGAGGCCCATTGAGAGCCGCAGGTCCCTTGTAAAGGTTTTAGAGCTCCTAAAGAAGGGGGAAGGTATTGTGGTCTTCCCAGAGGGAACATATTACAAGGGCAGGATGGGGCCTGGAAAAAAAGGGCTCATAAGGCTGGTAATGGGCAGGGTTGATGTCCCGTTTATCCCTGTTGGCATCAGGTATGAAAAAAGAGGATTGCGGACTGAAGTGGTTATCAAATACGGAATCCCGATCCTGCCGCCAGATAAGTGCCACATTGGGGATTTTATAAACGACATCATGGACCAAATTAAATTCCTTACTTTTGGGAGGGGAGATTAAAGGCCTTTTGGGCCTCTCCATTTCAGCACCGCAGCACTGAGGGCGGATTGCCGCGCGAGAAATTCACTACCTATACCTGTTGAAAAGTGGTAACCTGTTTGAATCTATTTAATAGTAACCTGCAGGGTGAGGCTGTATGAAAAAGAGTGAGATACTGGGCTTTGCTGGATTATTGGCCTTGTTTTTTTTATTTTTTGGATGCGCATCCTTTGGCTCCTATGGAAAGATGAGGCTGGTCAAGCTCTTGCCTGGAAAACAGGATCTTGAGTTCCTTATTGAAGAATGGGACAAGTATAATGTCTATTGGGCAGGCGCCTGGGCGGAGAATCCCTCTGCAGTGCTCTTTGACCCTAAAGATGAAAGGGAAGTGGTTCCGGCAAAGGGCTGGCGGCGGGTGAATTCCCGTTCCATGCTTGAGGGCCTCATATGGAGTGTGGAATCCAACCCGCGATATCCTGCAGCCCTCTGGGAACTAGTAGGCCCAAACGGGCAAAGCTTTGGTTATATTTATACGGCCATGGACCATGTCTATACAAAATTGCTGGACGAAAGACACCTTTGGATCGAAGACATCCCGCTTCCCCCTGTCCACATCTGGACACGGCCTGAAGGAGTTTTCTAGAAAGATCTAGGATCAAGGAGGAGTTAGTGGACAGAGATCGGATATTTGGTAAGATTCGTGAGCAGATAGATGGTTTTAGGGATCAAGTCATCTGGCTCCAAAGGGAACTTACCGCCAGACCTGCGCTTGGCCCAAAAAATGGTGGCCATGGAGAGCATGAAAAGACCTCATTTATGAAAGGGTTGTTGGAGGAGCTTGGACCTGATTCCCTTGAGGAGATAAATGCCCCTGATCCTGAGGCCAAAGATGGCCACAGACCAAACCTTGTGGCCCTTTGGAAAGGGTCTAACAAGGAAGGGGATAAGATTTGGATCTTATGCCATTCTGACATCGTCCCCCCTGGTGATCTTAGTCTCTGGGACCAAAACCCCTATGAAATAAAGGTTGAGGGCGACAAGATCTATGGCCGAGGGGTGGAGGATAACCAGCATGCCTTTGTAAGCTCTTATCTAGCGTTGAAGGCCATATTAGAAAGTGGTGAAAGGCCCCAGAGGAGTGTTGGGATAGTGGTGGTTGCAGACGAGGAGACAGGAAGCCGTTATGGCCTTGAGTACGTGCTGGAAAAACACCCTGGCATCTTCAACACCCAAGATTTGATCATTGTGCCTGATGGGGGAAACGAAGAGGGCACAATGATAGAGATTGCCGAGAAATCAATCTTATGGGTCAAATTCGTAATAAATGGCAAACAGTGCCACGCCAGCACCCCTCATAAAGGCAAGAACAGCCTGGTTGGGGCAGCAAGCTTGATCTTAGAACTTCAGAGACTGAAAGATCGTTTTGACACTAGAGACGAACTCTTCAGCCCCCCTGTGTCCACCTTTGAGCCAACTAAAATGGAGGCCAATGTCCCGAATATCAACACGATTCCAGGAAGGGATGTGTTTTATCTGGATTGCAGAATCTTGCCACAGACGGCCGTAGACGATGTGCTGGCCGCTTGCAGGGAGCTGGCCTCCTCTGTGGGTGAAAAGTTGGGGCTCGATATCTCTATGGAAATTGTCTACAGACAGGATGCTCCCCCGCCTACCCCCCAAGATGCCCCGGTGGTTCTTGCCTTGGAGAAGGCAATAAGGCATGTAACTGGAAAGACAGCAAGACCCATGGGAATCGGCGGGGGGACGGTTGCAGCCTTTTTCCGCAAGAGGGGGCTGCCTGCAGCGGTGTGGCTAACCTCCCCTGATACCGCTCATCAACCAAATGAATACTGCCTCATCCCGGCCGTCTTGTCCGATGCAAAGGTCTTCTCCTGTCTCTACCTCGGGCTGGACGCCGTTATTTAATAGTCAAATCCCCCATACCCTACAGCAAAGGGGTATGGGGGATTTATTTGGCAGGTAAGGCATCTGAGGGTTTTAAACTTGAGGGCGGGGCAACATGCCCGCACGATCGGCTATCTCAGGGACCTTGTGCTCCCACTCAATGGCCATGAGGTGGACCCCTGCCACCCCTTCCATCTCCTTGAACTCTTCTATCTGCTCCAGGGCTATCTTTATGCCTTCCTCGGCCACCTTGCCTTTGCCAGCCCCTTTCAGGCGCTTGATGATGGAATCTGGAACATCCATGCCGGGGACCATCTTTGCCATGTAATTAGCCATTCCCACACTCTTCATGGGAGTCACTCCAGCCAAGATGTAACACCTCTCATGCAGCCCCATGTCCACCACCCGCTTCATGAATTCCTTGAATTTGTCCATATTGTAGATACACTGGGTCTGGATAAAGTCTGCACCTGCATCGATCTTTTTCTTAAGCCTGTAGACCCTGAATTCAAAGGGGTCGGCAAAGGGATTGCAAGCTGCCCCTATAAACAATTTGGGAGGGACATCGATCTCTTCATCGTTGAGGAATTTTCCCTCATCGCGCATTTTTTTGACCAGGGCGATGAGCTGCATGGAGTCGATGTCATAGACATTCTTGGCCTGCGGATGGTTGCCGAAACGCTGGTGGTCTCCAGACAGGCATAGCATGTTCCTGATCCCCATGGCGTAAACGCCCAGTATATCACTCTGCATGGCCAAGCGGTTCCGGTCTCTGCACACCATCTGGAAGTTGGGCTCCAAGCCTTCTTGGACCAAAATGGTGGAGGCCGCCCAACTGGACATTCTGACCACCGCAGTCTGATTGTCAGTTACATTCACCGCATCCACATTTCCCTTGAGATACGAGAGCTTTTCTTTGATAAGCTCCACATTAGCCCCTTTTGGTGGCCCACACTCCCCTGTAAATGCGAAGTGACCGGCCTTGAGCACCTTTTCCAGATTGCTGCCTGATTTGTACTCGGTCATATCACCAGCTCCTCTCTCACACTAGTTCTTGGGCCCCCGTCCCGAGCAGTGGTCCAATCTTTCGGGGGCTTGACTGTAAGGAGGTCTTCTAGCCTTCCTGCCTCCATTTTC
>JAMOVZ010000047.1 GCA_027061865.1 Desulfobacterales bacterium | reverse complement strand
TGCCCCAGACAGGCTCCAACACATAGTCAACACTTTCCAGCACCTCTTGGTGAAGCCCCCAGGCTGTGCCAAACAGTAAAAAAAATGGCCTATCTTTATCTGCCAACTTCCGGGCCTCCTCAAAGCTTATGGACGATGGACCCCTTGGAGACGCATCCGTTGCCAAGACTATGGGCTCATTCCCTGTCTCGGCCCTTATGGCCCTTGTGGCCTCCTCAATAGAATTTGTTACCTTTATCAGCTCCAAGGCCTCTTTTCTGTCCGGGTTATAAGAGGCCCCATGACCTTTCAGCCAGTGGCCCAGGACCCTCTCGGCCAATTCTTGCTGATCCTCCAAGGGGGTTATCACAAAGAGCCTGGATGCTCCATAGGTGCGGCCAACTCGAGCCAGATCATGAAGATCCAGAGTGGTGATGGCCGAAGCAATGGTCTCCCCCCGTTTGTTATACACTGGGTAGTGTACCAGCCCTAAGTAAAATACCATTGAAGCACTTCATCCCTGATGCACTCCCCCCTGGAGCTCCTTTTTGACCTCCTCGAGCAGAGCCAGGTCTTGGGGAGTCAGTCTCGCCTTTTCCAGCAGGTCAGGCCTCCTTGCAAGGGTCCTTTTCAAGGATTCGGCCCTGCGCCACTGCCTGATCTTTTCATGGTCGCCGGAGAGCAGCACTTCTGGCACTCTCAGGCCTTGAAATTCCCTGGGCCTGGTGTAGTGGGGATATTCCAGAAGGCCGTCGCTAAATGAGTCCTCCTCTGCAGATCTCTCGCCTCCAAGAACCCCTGGAATCAATCGGCTGACCGCATCTATGATAACAAGGGCTGCAAGCTCACCTCCCGACAATACATAGTCGCCAATGGAGACCTCCCGGTCTATACAGAGCTCTCTTATCCGCTCGTCCACCCCCTCGTATCTGCCGCAGACCAGAATTATCTGCTCAAGAGCGGCCAGCTCACGGGCCATGGCTTGATCAAATCTCTCTCCTTGCGGGGTCAAGAGCAGCACAATGGATCTGTCTTTTCTCTCCACCGACTCGAGGGCCCCGTAAATGGGCTCAGGCTTCATGACCATTCCTTCTCCGCCCCCATAGGGCCTATCATCGGTGGTTCTGTGGGGATCCAGGGCATAATCCCTTATATTTACAGGGTAAATCTCCACCAAGCCCTTCTCAATAGCCTTTCCCAAGATGCCTTCCCTGGGGTGGTGCTCGAAAAGGGAAGGGAATATGGTAAGGACATCAAACCTCATAGAGCTCCAGCAATCCCTCAGGTGGGGTTATCACCATGCTTTTCCGCTCTAGGTCTATTTCTTTGATCACATCATGGGCAGCAGGAATCATCACTTCTATTTTGCCCTCTTTTATCACGTATACATCAACCCCGCCTGTGGGGATGATCTGGGAGACCTTACCCAAGTATCTGCCGGTATCCAGGAAGACCTTGAGACCTAACAGATCATACCAGAAATATTCGTCCTCTTGGGGTGATCCCAGGCTATCTTTTTGCACAAAAACAGGGGATCCCCTGTACTCCTCGGCCTGATCAAGGCTATGAAGGCCTTCCAGCGAGAGGAGCAAGAGCCCCTTGTGAACAACAACGGAACGAACCCGAAATCCGGCCAGTTTGCCTGAGCGATCTTTCAGCAATACAGTGCCCGCATTCAGGAAGGATTCCCTGGAACGGGCGTAGGATTTGACGCGCAAAAGCCCCTTGAGCCCATGGGGGCGCGTCACTTCCCCCAAAACCACCAACTCGGCAGGCGAAACCATGTCCGAGTTTATTCTATAATCTCCAAGACCGATCTTTTATTGATCTTTGTGGAGGCTGCACTGAGAATCGTTCTCATGGCCCGCGCAGTGCGGCCCTGTTTACCGATCACCTTTCCCAGGTCCTCTTTTGCTACCTTAAGCTCTATCACAGAGGTCTGTTCTCCTTCTATCTCCGTAACCTGAACTTCCTCGGGCTTGTCCACTAGAGCCTTAGCGATGTAAGCGATCAATTCCTTCATCTCAATTCACCTCCGTGCTTGAGATCACCGCCAGATCGGTCTTGCCTTCTCAGCCCTATAAAGCCTTCAGCAAACCCTGCTTTTTCAACAGGGCCTTGGCGGAATCAGAAACCATAGCCCCTTTGCCGAGCCAGTAATTGACCTTTTCCTGGTCAATCTTTACAAGGGCAGGTTCCTTCATGGGATCATAATAGCCGAGAATTTCAAGAAATCTCCCGTCTCGCGGCGCCTCAGAATCTGCTGCAACCAATCGATAAAAAGGTTTTTTCTTAGCTCCCATTCTGGTTAATCTTATTTTCACTGCCATCTACCTCTATCACCCCCTATTTCTCTATAATTTACACGGCCCTTGCGTGGGCCGACAATTTAGACCGGAAAGGGGGGCATACCCCCAAGGCCCTTTTTGGTTACACGCTCCATCATCTTTTTGGTCTGCACAAAGTTCTTGATCAACCGATTTACATCCTGGACAGTGGTGCCGCTGCCCTTGGCAATCCTTCTTCTCCGGCTTCCATTAATAATCTTGTAATTACGCCTCTCCTCCCTGGTCATGGAGTTTATAATGGCCTCTACCTTGATTAACTCTCTCTCATCGGGCTTAAATTGCTTCAGTTTCTTGAATTGCCCCATCCCAGGAATCATAGAGAGGATTTGTTCCAGTGAGCCAAGCTTCTTTACCTGTTGCAGCTGGGTCAAAAAATCCTCAAAGTCAAACTGGCTTTTCTGGAGCTTTTTCTGAAGCTTAAGGGCCTCCTTTTGATCAAACTCTTCTTGGGCCTTTTCTATCAGGGTCAGCACATCGCCCATCCCTAGGATACGGGAAGCCATCCGATCCGGATAAAAGGGCTCCAGGGCGTCAAGCTGCTCCCCAACTCCAATAAACTTAATAGGCTTTCCCACCACCGACATTATGGATAGGGCCGCCCCGCCTCTTGCATCCCCCTCCATCTTGGTGAGAATCACACCGCTTAAGTCTAAGAGCTGATCAAAGCTCTTTGCAACATTTACGGCATCCTGTCCTGTCATGGCATCGGCCACCAGCAAGATCTCTTTGGGCGCCACTTGCTCTTTTATACGTTCAAGTTCCGCCATTAAGTCTTCGTCAATGTGAAGCCTGCCGGCTGTATCCAATATCACCACGTCACAGGCCCGCCTGCCGGCCTCTGCCTTGGCCTCCAGGCAAATGGCCTCGGGCCTCATGCCCTTAAGTGGCTCAAAAACTGGTATTCCTGTTTGTGCACCCAATTTTTGAAGCTGATCTATTGCAGCAGGCCTGTAAATATCAGCCGGCACCAAATAAGGATGCCTTCCCTTCTTCCGCAAGAGCCTTGCCAGCTTGGCCGCCGTGGTAGTCTTGCCCGAACCCTGGAGCCCAACCAGCATGATCACATGGGGGGGTTTGCCGCCCAAATCAAGGCCTGAGACCTCACCGCCCATGAGAGAGATAAGCTCTTGGTGGACGATCTTTATGAGCTGCTGGCCAGGGGTCAGGCTTTCCATCACTTCCTGGCCGACCGCCCTTTGGCGCACCGATTCTACAAACTTTTTGACCACTTTGTAATTTACATCAGCCTCCAAAAGGGCAAGGCGCACCTCTTTTAGGGCCTCCTGTATATTGGCCTCGGTGAGCTTTCCCCGGCCCGTTACCTTCTTGAAGACCGAATTAAGCTTATCTGTAAGGCTCTCGAACATTTCTTAAGAAATCCAAAAAAACCAAAATTTTTAGTTTAACCAAACCAAAACCGCCTTGTCAATCAGCAAAATTCCGTTAAC